>DAOSWV010000003.1:0-1739 GCA_035380125.1 Oscillospiraceae bacterium | reverse complement strand
GTTGCCGGTGTAAAGGAACCGCTGAATGTGACGTCCTCGTTCGGCATTGAGAATGTGCCGCCCGCAGTCGCCGTTGTCTGGCTGCTGCTCCAGCCGCTGAACGTATAACCGGTGGCGCTCGCGTTTGCGGCGACCGTCACGGTCGTGTCGTAGAGATGGCCGGCGGTTATCGGAAGCGCCGTCGCAGTGCTCGGAACGGTTCCGGTGTAGCTGTAACTGACATTATGGGTGTTGCGTGTATAGTAGACGTTGATGATCAACGAGCCGTCGCCCTGAATCGTGAAGTCGGTGTTGGGGGTCAGGTTGGACTCGGCTTTCTGGTAGGTGAAACCGGTGTATTTGGTTTGGTAACCGGCATCAATCGCGCCTGTGCTTCCGGTCAGTCCGGTGTTGGTATCCGTATCGCCGGTCTGCAGATCATATCCCGTAGCGGTCAGATTCTGCAGGTAATACTTGACGGTATAGTTGACCGTGTCTGCCGTGAAATACCCGGTGAATTCAACGTTATTGTCCGGCATCGTGAAGGTGCCGCCGGAGACCGTGACATCGGTTGTCGCCCAACCATGGAAAGTATAACCCGTGGCGCTCAATGTGCCCGCAACGGAAATATCGGTTGTTCCCGCCGCATAAGTGCCGCCTGTCGGAAGTGTCGGAGCGCCGCCGATGGGTGTTACGGCACCTGCAGCAGTGCTGTCATATGCATAGGATACGTTGCGGTTGTGAAGCGAATAGTTATGAATCAGCGCATGTTCCCCTGCGGTTGCCGTGTCGGTTGCGCCGTCTACCGTATAGGGGCTGCCGTCATAGGTGCTGTTGTCGTAATAATAAGTCTGTCCGCCGTATTCGAGGGTTGCCGGCGGGGTATTTGTTGTAAAGGTCGGTGTGCCCCAGTCGGTGATGATCTTTTGCTGCGTCTCATTCGGGGCAATCGTCGTGGTACCGGCCCGGAATGAGACGTCCAGCGTGCCGATATCGAATTCAGCCAACGGCACCGGGAAGTTGCCGTTCACCGAATTTCCGTCAATACTGACCCCAAACGAAGCGCCGTTGTTGAGGGCGTAATTATCGTATTCGCCTGCAGCAATATTTGTTATATCCAAAGTGACAGTGTAAGTGATGAAGTTGCCATGGCCGGTTGTAAGATCAGCAGCCGTGGGGGACCACGAAAGCAGATCTCCGCTGGCGCCTACTGTGATACCGGTAGGGCCGGTTACCGTACCGCTGCTCGTGGTAAGATAATTACCCATGGAATCGGTCAAAGCCGGGGAATCAATCGAGTTGGTAATGGTGGTGAATGCCGTGTTTAATGCGATAGCATCGTTCACGTAAAAATACAGTGGTTGATTTTCATCGTCAAGAGAAGCGATGGACTCCAATGTGGCATCGGTATACCCAAAACCAATCGTATAAATCGTCACGCCGGCGCTCTTTGCGATGGCGGCGTTTGCAATCGCCTTATCTTTTGCGTTCTGGGTATTGGGGTCCCCATAATAATACGGATAATAATCAACTCTGTATGTGTTGGTTTCGCCGTCCGTCAGAACCACCATGATCTTTGCGGTGTCGGGATTAGCGGAAAAAGTATTGTTCCCCATATTGATGCCGTCTTCAAGGTTGGTGTACCAGTATAAAGTGATTCCGGCGATTTTGTTTATCAAGGTCTGCCGTTCGCTGTCGTTAAGCACCGAAAGCATCTCTTCCTGAACATATTGTCCCAACGTGTTGAATTTAGTAATGCT
>DAOSWV010000002.1:71856-139325 GCA_035380125.1 Oscillospiraceae bacterium | reverse complement strand
ATTTATTGACAGTTTTGCGCTTCGCTTTTTCAATATCGTTTAATTTTCAAGGTCCCTCGTGTGTTGCGTGATTTTAACACGCAGCGCATCTTTTGCGCTTCCGCTCACTGTTTCAGACTTCCTGTGCACCTCTTGGTACACCATTTGTCCGCCCCAAAGCGCGGAATTGAATTATACCATGTTACCTGTGCTGTTGTCAACCTCTTTTTCGAAAAAACTCAAAAAATATTTTTGGCAACTTTTTTGGAAACTCTCTGCCGAGATGCCCACCGTGTGGACCAACATGGTGCCTTTCAAAAGGCGCTCGACCATAATATCACACGGTCAAGCGCCTGTCAAGAACTTTTTTCGATTTTATTCGACATAATTTTTGGAAGATGTAATAAATGCTGCGGATTATACAAAACGTCGAAAACCGTTAAAAACGGATTTCATATGCTTATTCAGCATTCTTCAGTTTAAGTACAATAACGCCGGCAATCACCGAAGCGCCGCAGCTGCAAAGTGCCTGCAGGGAACCGAACACGGCCTTATATCCGGTCAAAGAACCGATAAGGCCTGACAGATAATTAGACAATCTGGGAGGAAGCCGAGTGAGCATCTCACCCATCATCTGTGTATAATAATGTGAATTCAACACAAGCGTATTTGAGATTGAGGAGAATGCGTTTAAAGCAGCCAGGAACAACAGCACTGCAATGAAGATTGACCACTGGGGTTTCCCATCAGCAGTGACACCGTCGTATAGCGAGCGTACATATTTCCGTTGTGCCCAAAGAATAAAACAGGCCGCCCCCAACGCGATCGGCAATACGGTAACCGCAAGGACGAGAACAACCGCGCCCGCAATCCCGCCGACCTCATTGCCGATAGCGCTTATGGCTATCCCGCCGACAATTCCGGCCAATACGATGATTGAACTGAGTACAATCATAAAGACGAATATAAAATTATAATACCCTCTCAGCAGTTTCAATCCGCTGTGATTCCCCGGTTCAGTGCTCTTGGCATTTGAATAGATCATCCAGTAAGCGATCAATTCGGGAATGGTGATGAGCAAAGCGAGCGAAAACAACCCGGACGCCACCACATTAAAAGCGAATTGTGCCGAAAACAGAATCGCCAGCCATAACATCAGGGGACCCGCTGCGATTTCACGGGCCTTTTGAGGAAATTGACTCACATATACCGTATCGGATATGGGTGCCGGCGAAGTATAAGCCGCCTGCTGTTCAATGGTTGCACCGCAAAATTCGCAAAACCGGCTGTTGTCCGGAATCGTGGACCTGCAATTTGGACATGTCATAAAACCCCTCCATTCATTTCTCATTTTAACCACGTGCATAAAATTTGTCAACAGCGTAACAAATTTCTCCCCCGATACATCTTATATACATATTATAATAAAGAGGCACGCGTTCGATTTGCGCTTGACTTTTTTGCAAATTCTATATATGATTAGGTATCATCCAACCAGACGGAGGCACGCATGAAAAAACTCTTTGCCATTTTATTTGCGGTAGTTATGCTGCTGGGCACATTCGGTTGCGGGGCTAAAATTCCCCGGACAACCGCTGTTTTCACCGGAAAAATTGTCTCGACTGTCATCGGCGCCAACAACACCGTGACAATAATCACTCTTGCCGGAACCGGCGAATATGAATCAGCCGGCGGCGTTTATCAAATCACCGGAGTCAATAATCTGAAAGTGTTCAACGCAGACGGAGAAGAAGTCGAGAGCGGCGAGTTGGTAAAAGGTTTGATCGTCGAAATCGGCTTTGACGGCTCGATTGCCGAGAGTTATCCGGCTCAGCTGATCAACGCGCAATATGTTCAAATCAAGAGTAACGACGGAGATCTGGTCGGTCTTTACTTATCAGTTCTAAGCAGTTCCTGTGACAACAGACCGTTTATGACAGACCTGCCCGTCGGCATCAATCTCTCTCAAGCCAACAACCTTTCGATCTCCGAAAAGAGTGCGCTGGTTTATGTCGCAATGACGGCGTTCGGCAAGAATTCCCACGCGGCCGATTTGGCACAGCTTACGGCAGAAGGCTATGTCGGCGAAGACGGCACGCTCAATGCTTATTTGCTGACAATTGTAGACGCTGCAATTACCGACAACACACTCATACTCAATGTGGAGGTTCAAAGTCCCGATGAGACCCAGAGCGTAGAAATTCCCTGCGTATGGGACGGCGAATCCTGGAGCTACACACTTCCGCAAGTGCAAGGCTAATAAAGCCTGAAAATCTTGACAACCATCTGCAATTATAGTAATATAGCCCTGACAGAGTGCTCTTGAGGGAGTAGTTTCACGCAAGTGTGATATGTCAACATGCATGGCCTTTCGGTCTGGCATATCAAAAAGTAGTCAATAATGATTACTGATAAACGAGACTCATTTACAATTGTCGCCGTGCCGAAAGCGCGGCAGACAAATTGCACTTGGGTCTTTTGTTTATTTTGAACATGAGGAGAACCTTGAATGTCTTATTATCGACAAACCAAAGAAAACGTCCTGCAATCGCTCAAATCGTCCGTTTCGGGCCTATCCGCACCGGAAGCCGAACAGCGGCAGCTTTCTTACGGAAAAAACAAACTCGCAGAACCCAAAAAGACGAGTTTATTCACCCGGTTTTTCAAACAGCTGGCTAACCCGATGATCATCGTTTTGCTGATCGCGGCTGCTCTCTCGGGTTTTACGGCGGCCTACGAAGGCGAGTCCATGGCCGATGTGTTCATTATCTTATTTGTCGTCATCCTCAATTCGATTCTCGGCATCGTGCAGGAGAGCAAGGCGGAAGAGGCCATTGAAGCACTCAAAACCATGACAGCGTCCACCTCAAAAGTGCTGCGCGACGGAAAACTCGCAATTATTAAAAGCGAGGACCTCGTTCCCGGTGATATCATCCATCTTGAAGCCGGAGATTCGGTCCCCGCCGATGCCCGAATTCTCGAATGTGCCTCGATGAAAGTCGAAGAAGCCGCGCTGACCGGCGAATCGGTACCGGCCGAAAAGACGGCTGATGTGCTCGAAGGTGACCGTGAAATTTCGCTTGGTGACCGCCGGAATATGGTCTATATGGGCAGCACCGTGGTCTACGGGCGCGGCGTCGCCGTCGTCTGCGATACCGGCATGAAGACTGAGATGGGCAAAATCGCCGACGCGCTGACCCAAGCCAAAGAGGAGGCCACTCCGCTGCAGGTCAAACTGGCGGGGCTCTCCAAGATTCTGACATGGATCGTCTTAGGTATCTGTATCGTGATCTTCGGCGCGGGCGTTCTCAAAGCGGGTGCGTTCTCAACCGAGGTTGTTATCAGCACCTTTATGCTGGCCGTCAGTCTGGCGGTCGCCGCCATCCCGGAAGGCCTCGCTGCCGTGGTCACCATCGTGCTGTCAATCGGTGTGACTAAAATGGCAAAGCGCAATGCCGTCATCCGCCGCCTGACCGCCGTGGAGACCTTGGGCTGCACGCAGGTCATCTGCTCCGACAAGACAGGCACGCTGACCCAGAACAAGATGACAGTCGTCAAAGCCGAAAGCGCCGATGACTTAAAACTCGCCGCGGCCATGTGCCTGTGTACCGACGCCGAATTCGACGAACAAGCTCAGACCGCCGTCGGCGAACCGACCGAGTGTGCACTGGTCAATTACGCTTATACACGCTCATTGAATAAAAACGAACTCAAAAAGACCGCACCGCGCATCGGCGAAGCGCCTTTCGATTCGATGCGCAAAATGATGACTACCGTCCATTCCGCGCAAAACGGCTTTATCCAATATACCAAAGGTGCCCCCGACGAGATTTTAAAGCGCTGCACCCATATCCTGACTGAAGATGGTGTTGTATCGCTGACCGACGCGCTGAAAGAAAATATCCGCCGTGCCAACAAAGCCATGGCCGACAACGCCCTGCGCGTACTTGCGGGCGCTTATAAAGACCTCTCTCAAAAGCCGGGCAATTTCGCACCCGAGACACTGGAAAACGACCTGATCTTTCTCGGTCTGTGCGGTATGATTGACCCCATCCGCTCGGAGGTGAAAGCCGCTGTCGACAAATGCCGCGACGCCGGCGTCAGCGTGGTCATGATCACGGGCGACCACATCGACACCGCAATAGCCATCGCCAAAGACCTCGGCATTCTGACCGATTCTTCACAAGCTATCTTGGGTCAGGCACTCGACGGTATGTCGGACGAGGAACTCGACCGGCAGATTGAAAATTATCATGTCTATGCCCGCGTCCAGCCGGAACACAAGGTGCGCATCGTCAATGCGTGGAAGCGCAGGGGCAGGATCACGGCCATGACCGGTGATGGCGTCAACGACGCACCCAGCATCAAATCCGCCGATATCGGCATCGGCATGGGCATCACGGGCACCGACGTCACCAAAAACGTCGCCGATATGATTTTAGCCGACGATAATTTCGCCACCATCGTTGCCGCCGTCGAAGAAGGCCGAAGAATCTATGCCAATATCCGCAGGGCTATCCAGTTCCTGCTCTCGTCCAATCTCAGCGAGGTTCTGGGTATTTTCATCGCAACCATGCTGGGCTTTACTTTACTCAAGCCCATCCACATTCTCTGGATCAACCTGATCACCGACAGCCTGCCCGCGTTGGCGCTCGGTATGGAACACGGCGAAGCCGATACCATGCGGCAAAAACCGCGCGACGCCAAGGCCGGGATCTTCTCAGGCGGCGTCGGCCGGGATACGATCTATCAGGGCGCGCTCGTGGCGATCCTGCTGCTTGCCGCCTACTTCATCGGCCACCGTATCGAATCGGGTGTCTGGGAAATCGCCAACAGCCCGGACGGCATGACCATGGCGTTTTTAACCATGTCGATGGCCGAGATCTTTCACTCGTTTAATATGCGTTCACGCCGAGGTTCGATTTTCACCATCAAGCGTCAAAACATCTGGCTCTGGAGCGCTGCCATCGGCGCGTTGCTGCTGACCACGGCCGTCATCTATATTCCTTTCTTATCCGTCACCTTCGGTTTTGCTCCCATATCCCTCGCCGAATACGCCATCGCTTTAGCCCTCGCTTTTGCGATCATCCCGCTGGTGGAGCTTGTTAAGTTTGTACAAAGACAAATAAAATCACTTAAAAAATCATCATAAGATCACAACCTTTAAGATTAATTAAATAAAAATCTAAAGCCCACGGGGGAGATGAACTCATCTCCCCCGTGGGCTTTTTACCATATATGAATTAATTACGCGTGATAATCGACCGTTATTCCCCGGTCAATCAGGGCTTGAATTTGAGCCCTGTCGATGATCCTCTGATCCAACTCCTCATAGGCCCGTACTTCCTGTAAATCGACCAGCTGCATGATGGGCGCAAGGTTGGTCACATGGTTATATGAAATATTAATATAGTTCAGCTTTATACAGCTCGACAGCGGATCGAGATCAGTAACTTCATTTTTATCAATTCTGAGACTTGTTAACTCGATTTTGCCGCTGAGGGGGTTTAAATCGGCAATGCTGTTATCCGATAAATTAACTTCTTCTAATCCCACGCTGTTTTGCAAGAACGCAATTGAAGTGATTTCGCACTGCGAAAAAGTTACATTCGTCATCGATGTCACATTTTGCAAGAACGAAAAATCCGGAATAGCGGTGTCGGTGAATCCGACGCGTTCCAACACCGGTGTGTTAAAATCAACGGGACTTTGCGCAACGGTGGAATAACTGACATTGAGATAACTCAGCTCCCGGCAATTTGCGATGGGGGACAGCGATTCGAGTTCGCCGTACCGATACGAAAAGTCGGAAAGATTGACGGCATATTCCATCCCGTCGAGTTTTGCCACCGGGGTCTCCTGATTGTTGATGTTTAACGAGTAAAGATTCGCCATATCCGACGCGAGAATATCGCCTTCGGATTTCCCGATCTTATCCCGTACCAGTTGTTCAAGCACGGGGTCTGCAATCACGACGACCTCATCGGATACAGGTTCCGAGACATACGCCGTGCTCTCCGTGCTTTCAACGCTCTCAGCAGACGCCGGCACAGGCTCGAATGGCTTTACACAGGCCGTGAGCGCCAACATAAAAACAATCAAAAGTGAGAACAGTAATTTTCCTCTCATTCTTCTTTCCTTCTGTTCGATTGGGGTAATTCCTACTTTGAAAGTATAACAAAACGCACACGCATCCGTCAACACAAAAAAGAGCCGCCCGAAAAGACGGCTCTTTGGTTCGGATTAAATCGCTTACTTGAGTTCCGCGAAATACTTGATGGTACGGACCATCTGGCTGGTGTAGGAATTCTCGTTGTCATACCAGGACACGACCTGCACCTGATAGGTGTCATCGTCGATCTTGGTGAGCATGGTCTGGGTGGAGTCGAACAGCGAGCCGACTGTGATGCCGATGACGTCGGAAGAGACGATCTCATCCTCATTGTAACCGAAAGACGGATTCGCGGCGGCTTTCATCGCGGCGTTGATGCCCTCTTTGGTCACGTCTTTGCCCTTGACGACAGCGACGAGAATGGTGGTGGAGCCGGTCGGAACCGGAACGCGCTGAGCCGAGCCGATCAGTTTGCCGTTGAGCTCGGGGATAACCAGACCGATCGCTTTTGCGGCGCCGGTGGAGTTCGGCACGATATTGACCGCTGCGGCACGGGAACGGCGCAGATCGCCTTTGCGCTGCGGGCCGTCAAGTGTCATCTGATCACCGGTGTAGGCATGGACGGTGGTCATGATGCCGCTCTGAATGGGTGCGTACTTGTTCAGGGTGTAGGCCATCGGGGCCAGGCAGTTGGTGGTGCAGGAAGCTGCCGAGATGATGGTGTCATCCTTGGTCAGCGTGCCCTCATTGACGCCGAAGACGATGGTGGGCAGATCGCTGCCGGCCGGAGCCGAGATGACGACCTTTTTTGCGCCTGCGTCGATGTGTGCCTGCGCCTTGTCCTTGGACGTATAGAAGCCGGTGCACTCGAGCACGACGTCGATGTCCAGCTTGCCCCACGGCAAATCCGCTGCATTTTTCTCGGCATAAATCTTAATCTGCTTGCCGTCGACCGTAATGGAATCCTCACCGGATGTCACGGTATTGCCCAGCGCATATCTGCCCTGACAGCTGTCATACTTCAAAAGGTGCGCCAGCACTTTCGGGCTGGTGAGGTCGTTTATCGCGACGACTTCATATCCCTTGGCGCCAAACATCTGTCTGAACGCAAGGCGGCCGATTCTTCCGAAACCGTTAATAGCTACTCTTACCATCAGTAAAACCTCCAATAATTTTTAACCAATGCCGACCATTCGGCATTCCTGTACTATATTATACCAAAAATGCGAATTTTTCAAGTGCAAACGGGAATTTTTCAATGAAAAAAACGCCGAAATGCGGTCGGACCAAAGCATCGGTATAGAGCATATTAGACAAATACACCCTGTTGATATTTCGCTCAAGCCATCAAACTGCTGATTCAGACGTTAAAAACCGGTGCCTGAACCCTTAAACAGCGGGCTTTTGCAGAACCGGCAAACATCCTCACTGATATCGCACCGTTTGCCGCAGACATTACACATCAGATAGCTGTCTCTGGATTTATCATATTTTTCATAAGTGCCGAGGTTGGGATGAAACCGCACCCGCTCCCCCACTTGCAGATAGTCATACCACACCCGGTTATCATTGGTCGTAATTTTTTTCTTACTGCCGTCGACACCGGTTATGTAAACGGTGTATTGGATATAATCCCTTGAGATATTGCCATCGTTGTCGGTATCGGTCTTGCGTTTGGATTTTTTATCGGTTACGGTGCCTTCCCAAATCGGCTTTTTCATCTTAGCCATGCGCACCAGCAAAATGATCAGCGTCATCAGTGCCAGCAAAACGCCGACAATGATTCCCTCGACCGGCGACATATCATCCACCGCAAATCCCGCAATGGTAAAACCGATCAGAAAGACAGCCATTAAAACAACGGAGAAAATCACACCGCCTTTTTTCTGCTTTTCCGCCTTTTCCACAATCAGAGGATGCCTGTAATTCTCCGACCAGCCGATCAGTCCCGTGTTTTGCGGTTGATACTGCTGAACCGGTTGAACTTGCGGAGCCGGTTGATAGGCCTGTTGTTGAACGGGCTGTACGGGCTCGGTGAGTTGCTCGCCGCATTTCCCGCAGAATTTCGCACCGTCGTCAATCTGTGATCCGCATTTGGGACAATACATGTTTGTGCCTCCTAAAGCATTTTTTAGATCCGTTTCCCATTATAAAAGAACCCGCGGCATTTTGCAAATGCCCCGGGTTCTTTTTATCAAAAATTTTTATCTTGGCACCTTTGTTCAAACACGCCGTCTCTTCGCATTTCACGACATAAATCACGGTAGCGGATGATCTTTCCGGCATACGCACCATCGGTGTAACCAATCAACTCCTCGACCGTAACGAAGCGATAACCCTGTTCGGCCAGTATCGGAATGATCTTCTCATAGGCCTCGTATGTAGACTCATAAATATCATGTGAAAGTATGATATCTCCGCTTTTGATATGTTCCATCACTTCCTCTGCCACCTTGTCGGCATCCCGGTATTTCCAGTCGCACGGATCGCAGTCCCAGAGAATAACCGGCATATTCAGCATATCCGCAATGTGTTGGGTGATATGGCCTCCGACCGGGCGAAGAAGATTGGGCCGCACGCCGCAGATCTTCTCGATTTTATCCTGCATGCCGAAAATGTCTTTTTTAATTTCCTCATCCGTCATTTTGGTCAGTGTTTTATGTTCTGTCGAGTGCACCCCGATGCAATGCCCGCGGTTAACGATATCGCGAACGGTGTCGGGATAATAGTCCACATTATAGCCGACCACAAAGAAAGTCGCCTTGGCGTTGTACTGATCCAGCAGATCGAGTAATTTATCGGTTACTGCAGAATAGGGCCCGTCATCAAACGTCAGGGCAACCACTTTTTCGACTTTCGGATCAATGGGCGTCGGCTCAACGGGTTTGTATTTTTCAGGCAAAGTAATGGCCATCAAATGATACAGAGCGGTATAGTCAATTACGGCGGTATTTTCGGAACATACCTCCAACCCCTCATCGGTCAATGCAAGTTTTCCGTCAAGATCTGAAAGGCTCTCACCGACCAGATCGGATAGTTTTGCGGTATAATCCACGCCGCTTTTAAACAAGTCTGCTGCGCTCAGCCGGGTATCCCCGTCAAAGATTATCCGGTAATCAGCGGTTTTGTTTTCCGGATTTCCCGCAGAAATATATTCTTCGGTATGTATCGTATAAGTTGTGTATTGTTCAAACGTCTCAAAGCTGAAGCCGATGGTCAGTTTTGCGGGATCATCCCGATTGAGCGTTTTTGTGTTCAACAGATTTTGAAGCCGTGTTTGAAATTCTCGAATATTCGTATCATACACTTCAGAGATTGCTTGTTCAGCTTCCTCGGGTTCTTGCGTTTCAATTGTATAATACCGCTGTTTTTCGACGGTCTTTATCGCAGATACGTCTCCGACGGTACAGCTGGCCTGATTGGTAAAAGCGCCATCCAACGTCTGCCGGTTATCCAGGACATACCACAGCGTCCCACCCGCCGCAACAACCAGCACCAAGGCAAATATTGCCAACATCACATTCGAAATCTGCGCCTTTTTTGCTTTTGACCGTCTCGGATTTCTCCTGACGGTTCTCTTTATCGCTGCCATTTTATCTATTCCCTCCCATGCCGTTATTCGACACATTTGCATCTTAACTGACACAAAGACATTATACCTCTCAGAAACAGGAAATTCAACCTTTGTATTTCCCGCATCTGTGTGGTAAAATAGATTCGATCAAAATCGGAGGTGTGTCATTTTGGACTTGATATTGCTAAAACCCGCGTTAAAAGACATCATCTGGGGCGGAACCCGGCTCGTCACGGAATTCGGATACGACAAAAATTTTCCCCGCATTGCCGAAGCATGGGTGGTCTCGGCACATCCGGCGGGACAATCGACCGCTGCGGGCGGAGAATTCGACGGCAAACCGCTCGGTGATATTTTAAGCGCGCATCCGGAACTGTGCGGCGAGTACAACGGAGATTTTCCGCTGCTGGTCAAATTCATTGACGCCGCGCGTGACCTCTCAATCCAGGTGCACCCCGACGATAAATATGCCGCCGCGCACGAAAACGGACGCGGTAAGACCGAGATGTGGTACGTCATGGACGCCGCACCCGGCGCTTTCATCTATTACGGCTTTAAGAACCATGTAACCCCAAAAGAATTTTCCGACAGCATTGCAGACGGTACCGTCTGCAATCTGCTCAATAAAGTTGAATGCAAAAGGGGCGACGTCTTTTTCATCCCCGCAGGCACCATCCACGCCATCGGCGCCGGACTGCTGATCTGCGAAATCCAGCAGTCCAGCAACCTCACCTACCGCATTTTTGATTATAACCGTCCCGGCCCCGACGGCAAGCCCCGCGAACTGCACATTCAAAAAGCCGCTGAGGCGTCCGATCTCTCCCCGTCAAGACCCAGCGGAAAACCACGCGGTAAAACGCGTAAAATCGGAACGCTCGAACGCACGGTATTGGCCCGGTGCGACTATTTCACTTCTACTCATTATCACGGCAGCGGCGAGATCCCCTGCAAAAAAACCTGGGGACTGATCACAATTTTGGGCGGAACCGGTGAAATCAACGGACAAGCCGTTAAAAAAGGCGACGGCGCATTCATCCCGGTCAATACTGTCAAACTGACCCTGACCGGCAACCTCGAACTCATCTACACCACACCCTAAAACCTGTAGGGAACGGTCTTGACCGTTCCGTTTTCAAAACCGACCCTGATTGACACAGTCCTGTAGGGCGGGATGACCTGAGGGAACGCCCTCATGATCCCGCCGAGTTGACATAAACCCGCGTGGTTAAAGATTTTCCGAATTAAATTCGGCACAAAATCAAATAATCCCGGCCTGATAAAGTAAAAAACGTCGCAGAAAGAAGTTCATTTATTATGAAACAATATATCTCCGTCGATATCGGCGGCACCAAATGCGCGGTCTCCCTCTGGCGGGACGGAAACCCTCCCGAGATCGTCAAAAAAATCAAATTCGCCACCCTGCCGACGCCCGAAGAGACCATCGCCCTGCTGGTCAAATACGCCAAGGAGCTGTCCGAAGGGCAAACCATCGACGCGGTCGGCATCAGCTGCGGCGGTCCCCTGGACAGCAAAAAAGGACTTATCCTCTGTCCGCCGAACTTGCCCAATTGGACTAATATCGACATCGTTACCCCGCTTCAAAACGCGGTCGACGCGCCTGCTTTCCTGCAAAACGACGCCAACGCCTGTGCCCTTGCCGAATGGCTCTGGGGTGCGGGAAAGGGCTATCAAAACGTCGTGTTTCTGACGTTCGGTACCGGCATGGGCAGCGGATTGATCCTTGACGGAAAGCTCTACAGCGGCACCAACGATATGGGCGGCGAAGTCGGACATATGCGCATCGCCGACGACGGTCCGGTGGGTTACGGTAAGCGCGGCTCGTTCGAGGGGTATTGCTCGGGCGGCGGCATTGCGCGGCTTGCACAGGAACGCATGCCCGCTTATCTGAAAACCGGTAAAACAACACTGTTAAAAAATACCGAAATCACGGCCAAATCCGTCAGCGACGCCGCCGATGCGGGTGATGAATTCGCCCTCTCTGTCATCGAAGAATGCGGCGAGAAACTGGGCATCGGCCTTTCGAATATCATCGACATCATCAATCCCGAGCTCATTGTCATCGGCTCCATCTACGGCCGCGAGCCCCGTTTTGCCCAGATTGCCGAACGAGTTATCGCACGTGAAGCGCTTCCGTTCGCCGCCGCAGTCTGCCGCATCGTCTATGCGGGTCTGGGCGAATCGGTCGGCGATTACGCCGCCGTCGCCGCCGCGAGGTATGGACAAAAACAAACCAAGTTAGCAGTTCACAGTTAAAAGTGTACGGTGATATTCCTTATTAAAGGGTTAACAACTAAGCAACCAGTTGACAGTTAACAATGCAAAGTGAAATTTCCGGATTTTTTATGTTTAAAAAGAGAAGTTAACTGTGCTGTCACTGCTCACTCTTAACTGCCAACTGTTAACTAACCGGAAAGGATACCGTAATCGCCTCTATCGCAACCGTAGGTTCAGCCCCATATGGCCGCCCGCAAATCCCCCTCCTATTGAGATGAGTGAAACAATCTATTCACATAACCACCCTTTTGGAAAGGACGTACAAATTCCATGAAAACCGCACTTATTACAGGCGCAAGCTCGGGTCTCGGCTCCGAACTTGCAAAACAACTCTCAGACAAGGGCTGGCGCACGATTTTAGTTGCCCGCAGAGTGGATCGACTCGAAGAATTGGCTAAAATCCTGCCGGGCGAATCACGTGTCATTCCCGCCGACCTGGGTACATTCGAGGGCTGCAAGGCGCTGTTTGATGCAGTCGCCGATGAAAATATCGATTTGCTTATCAACAACGCGGGCTTCGGACTGTTCGGTGAATTCACCGAGACCGAACTCGACCGCGAACTTGCAATGGTCGACCTGAACTGCAAGGCGCTGCACACGTTGATGAAACTGTTTTTGACCAAGATGACCGCTAAAAATTCCGGCACGATATTAAATGTCGCCAGTGTCGCGGCCTACATGATCGGCCCGTTGATGGCGACTTATTACGCGACCAAGGGCTATGTGCTCAAGCTCTCCCAATCGGTTGATGCCGAACTGCGCAAGTCGGGCAGCAAAGTGCGGGTACTGGCGTTATGCCCCGGTCCCTTCGATACGGAATTCAATGAAGTCGCCGGCGTATCCTTCGGCATCAGAGGCAAGAGCGCCCAGGCAATCGCACGCACCGCAATCAAGGGGATCGAGCGGGGAAAATCCCCCATCAATCCCGGATTTCTTATCAAGTTCGCCCGTATCGGCGCGCGCATCTCCCCCGACCGCCTGCTCGCTGATATCTGCTACCGCGCCCAAAAGAGCAAATCGGAAAAATAATGCCGGAGATCAACTCTCCGGCTTGATACCGAACGGATAGAGCGCCATCGCCGAAGGTGAGGCCTCGAACCCGAATTTTTCATAAAGCGGCCTGCCTGCCTCGGTGGTATGCAGTAAAATTCGCTGGCATTCCCGCTTTTTTGCTTCCTCGTTTAAACGGGAAAGCAGTTCGGAAGCAATCCCTTTTCTGCGAAATTCCGGCAGCACATACAGATTCCCGATGTAAGCGGTTTTTCCGTTCAGGCACCAGTCGTTGGGCGGCAGCGAAAAGAAATTAACAGTTCCCATGCCGATCAGCTGCTCAGAAAAAACAGCCGTCCAGACGACGGCCGTATCTTTGGAAATCTCATCAAAAAGAAACTGTTTCGTATTTTCGGAGATCAAACGCTTCTGCCCGTCGGGAAGCGGATGCTCCTCCTCAATCATCCGAATGCGCATTGCCGCAAGCGCGTGGAGATCGGACATCGCCGCTTCAGAATAGGTCACATCTGTCATATTAATAATTAAAAATCCCTTTCAGGGTCTCGTCATCGGCCACCCAGTCCCGCTGAACATCGACGATCGTATATTCCTCGGGCGTATTGCGGATAATGACCGTCTTGATCCCGGCGTTGATGATCAGCCGCTTGCACATTGTACACGACATCGTCCCGGCCACAAGGTCACCGGTTTCGGCATCCTGACAAACCAGATAAAGCGTAGCATTGATGGTCTCGTAGCGCGGCGCTGAGATGATGGCATTGGCCTCGGCGTGAACCGAGCGGCAGATCTCATAATTCTCCCCGCGCGGAATATTCATTTTTTTGCGGACGCAGTAACCCAGATCCGTACAGTTGGCACGGCCGCGCGGCGCGCCGTTATAACCGGTCGAGACAATCTCATCGTTTTTAACGATGACGGCTCCGAAGCGGCGGCGCAGACAAGTTGACCGCTCGAGGACAGTCTGCGCGATATCCAGATAATAATTGTGCTTATCGCGTCTCACAAAATCACCCTTTCAAACGTTGTGAAAAGACGGCGTCGGTTCTATTTATATGCCGCCCAAATCTCCGCTATTATAACATTCCGCCCTAAAATCTGTCAAGCGTTGCTTATAGAGATAAACGTTTTGAAACATTCCCTTCTTGTCAAACCGCTTAATTTTTTAAAAAAGGACGGTATCTCATGGAACTCACCGCTTCCCGAGCCAACGAAATCCTGAAAAAGCACGGCTTTTCGTTCACCAAGTCGATCGGACAAAACTTTTTAATCAATCCGTCGGTCCCGCCAAAAATGGCGGCAGGCAGCGGCTGTGACGGCATCGGCGTACTTGAAGTCGGGCCGGGAGCGGGCATGCTGACGAACGAACTGGCTAAACGCGCAAAAAAGGTCGTCGCGGTCGAGCTCGATAAGCGGCTTTCACCGGTGCTGGCCGAGACGATCGGCGATCTTGAAAACGTCGAAATTGTCTTTTCGGACGCACTCAAACTCGACCTGCCCGCATTTATCAAAGAACATTTCGGCGACATGCCCGTTGTGGTTTGCGCCAATCTGCCGTTTTATATCTCCACCGAACTCATCATGCGGTTTTTGGAGAGCGGCGCAAAATTCAAAGGCATCACGGTGCTGCTGCAAAAAGAACTGGCCGTTCGCCTGTGCGCGGTGCCGCCGAGCCGCGAATGCGGCGCCGTCAGCGTGACGGTGCATTACCGCTCCAAGCCCGAGATTTTATTCGACGTCTCGCGCGGCAGTTTTCTGCCCGCCCCGAACGTCGATTGTCAGGTCATCCGATTGAATATCTACGACGAGCCGCCCGTGAAAGCCGCTGACGAAAGCACCTTTTTCAAAGTAGTGCGCGCGGCATTCAATCAGCGCCGCAAGACGCTGCATAATTCCCTGTCGGTGCTTTCGGGCAAAGAAAAAGCCGCCGCCGTGTTGGCAGCAGCCGATATTGATCCCCGCATGCGCGCCGAGCAGCTCTCGGTCGCCGACTTCTGCCGCCTCGCGGACGCTTATCAATAATACCGTTCCTGTTTGAAATAAAAATTCTGTGCGCGGCGGGTCAATTCCCCGCTGTCAACAAATTGCAGGAGGTGACGTTATGTTTGATCTGTTGTCACTGCTGACCGGCATGATCGTCGCCGTGATGGTTGCGGTCAACGGCGGTTTAACAACTCAATACGGGGTATTCGGCGCGGCTGTCATCATCCATATTATCGGCAGTGCCTTTGCTTTTCTGCTTTTGATTGTCAAGCGCCAACCTATCGCATTCCCCCAAAAAATCACCTGGTGGCTTTATACCGGCGGTGCAATCGGCGTATTGACGACCGCTTTTTATAACTTTGCCTACGGCAAAATCAGTTTGACGGGCATCGTCGCATTGGGACTTTTGGGACAAACCGTCACTTCGCTGCTCATCGACAATTTCGGTCTGTTCGGCATGCGAAAATACCCTTTTAAAAAATCGACGCTGATCGGACTCGCCTTTGCCGCCGTGGGGATTTTCATGATGTTGAATCAGAGCGCCGTAAATGCGCTGTACGCGGTCGCTTTTTCATTTTTCGGAGGCGTCACCGTTGTGCTGTCACGCACGGTCAACGGCGGGTTGGCACAACACACCGGCGCCCTGAGAGGTTCTTATATCAACCATATCGTCGGGCTTCCCGTCACCGTGGCCGCACTCTTTTTGCTGGGTAGAAGTGATGCCGTTTTTAACGGTTTTACCTTATCCTCCCACTGGTGGATTTATCTCGGCGGCATATTCGGCGTGATCATCGTGCTTGTTTTCAACATCATTGTGCCGAAAATCCCTTCGTTCCGACTGACGCTGCTGGCGTTCATCGGACAGGTCTTTGCGGGAATCGTTCTGGATTTAATCACAAAACAAGGCTACTCTTGGATGACTTTTTTCGGGGGACTGGTGGTTTCTGCGGGTGTCGGCGTCAATATGCTGATCGAACACTTGCAGCGAAGGAAATCGGCACCCGGCAGTGATCAGATCGAAAGACCGGATAAAATCTAATTTTTCTTTGTTCTGTACGCTATGCCCGTAGTAAATCCATGCGATTTCCGCCGGTTTTACCGCTTAATCAATCGAAATAATACATCAGGTTCAGGCAATCCGGACAATTATCATCAATATATCCTGTGTCTTGAAATCCCACCTTCTCATACATACGAAGCGCAGAAATATCCGTTTTATTGACGCAAACCTCAACGCATTGATATTTCCTTTCTTTGCCAAGCATGATCAAGAGCTGTTGAAGCGCCTCGGTTCCGTATCCTTTATTCTGAAAACATTGATCAATCATAAATTGCTGAAGATCATAGCAAGCAGGTTCTTCATCCAAATCCTTTACCAAAGCGACCCCTATGATTTGACCGTTCTCTGCGATTCCCAGAACTCTTGCATTCTGATTTCTATATACATATCCCCGCGCAATAATTCCGATCGGACTGTCAAGGAAGTTCTTTTGTTTATCCGTAACGCTCAATTTTACGATTTCAATCCAATTATCTTCATTCACACCGATCAGTTTTATCATTTTTACCCTTTCATCTTCCTCTTTATATGAATTGATACGAATTATTTTATCGTAATACGGCTTTCATACAGCATCTCCATCGCAACCCGCGCCAGTTTCACCGCTAAAATATGTTCCTGCCGCTCCATTTCTGACAGGGCGTTTTCGTCGGCGAAATCCGACACCGCCCGCACCGCGCAGAACGGCACCTGATTGACGAGGCAGGTATGCGACAGCGCACCGCTCTCCATATCGACGACCGTGCCGCCCTTTTCAAACAATTTTTTCGCGTGATTTGCGTCAAAGATAATCTGGTCGCCGCTGACCGCCTTGCCTGTTCGGTATAAAAATCCCAGCGTTTTACAGGCGGCAAGGGCCTTTTCGGCCAGTTTTTCATCGGCTTTGCGCTCGCCGCCAAGGGTTGGGTGGTTGGCGAAAATCTCGTCGGGTGCAACATCGTGATACGAAAAAGCCCCGCAGACCACGATTTCTCCGATTTTAAGCGACGGGTCCAGTGCGCCGCTGATGCCGATATTCAAAATAAACTTCGGTTTATAAGTATCAATCGCCCGCTGTGCCGTAATCGCCGCGTTCACCTTGGCGACCCCGGAGTGGCAGATTTTAATGTTCCCCTTGCTCCAGTCGCCGTTGCGCGTTTTTCTCGCGCCGAGCAGTTCGATCAGCGGCTTGATCTCACCCGCCATTGCTCCGATCACAACGATGTTTTCCATTGTTTCGACCCACTTTCATAATCAATCGACATATACGCCGTTCCGTTCAGGGTGTTGTCGGCGATATTGCCCGCCAAAAACTCATAGTAGGCCTGTGCGCCGATCATCGCCGCATTGTCGCCGCACAGCGAAAGCGGCGGAATAAACAGCTCATATCCGCCAGCCGAAGCGTGTTTTTGCAGTTCGCTTCTCAGCCCCGAATTAGCCGCGACACCGCCCGCAAGCACCAACTTTTTCTCTCCGTATTGTTCGGCTGCCGCGAAAAACCGGTCGCATAACATCGTCACGGCGGTGTGCTGAAAACTCGCAGCAAGGTCGTCCGGGTTCAGGGATTCGCCCTTTTGCTCCGCGTTGTGCGCCAGATTGATCACAGCGGTTTTCAAACCCGAAAATGAAAAATCATACGGATGCCCATCAATCATCGGCATCGGCAGTTTATAAGCATGCGGGTTGCCTGTCTTTGCCGCCCTGTCGATATAAATCCCGCCCGGATACGGAAACCCCAACACCCGCGCAGCTTTGTCAAACGCCTCTCCCGCCGCATCGTCGCGGGTCGTTCCGACAATCTCGAATTTCGTATAATCTTTTACTCTTGCGATGACCGTGTGCCCGCCGGAGACGATCAGGGCAAAAAACGGCGGTTTGAGTTCGGGATATGCGATATAGTTTGCTGCCACATGTCCGCGGATGTGATGCACGCCGATCAACGGTTTTCCCGCGGAAAATGCCAGTCCCTTGGCGAAATTGACGCCGACGAGCAGCGCACCGATCAACCCCGGGCAGCAGGTCACCGCCACCGCGTCGACCTCCGCGAGTGTCATATTTGCTTTTTCCAGGGCGCCTCTCACCAACCCGCCGATATTTTCGACGTGTCTGCGCGAGGCGATCTCGGGCACGACGCCGCCGTATTGCGCGTGTTCCGCGACCTGCGAGTTGACAAGCGAAGAAAGCACCGTCCGGCCGTTTTCCACGACCGCGGCGGCGGTCTCATCACAGGAGCTCTCAATCGCCAATATCCTCATTGATGTACCATCTTTCCGTCACTGTAGTTTGTCATTCCGAGCGCAAGCGGCTCTGTCATTCTGAGTGCAGCGAAGAATCTCGGACTGATTATGGTTTACGGCTTTTCTGCCATTACTGCCCCGGATACTCCTTCGTATAAATCAGCCCGTCGTCGTCGGGTTTGACATAAAACCCCTTGCGCAGACCCATTTTTACATATCCGTGCTTTTCGTATAATGAAATAGCCGCGCTGTTTCTGGCACGCACTTCAAGCGATAAAAACCGCAGCCCAAGTACTTTAGCCTTTCGGTCGAATTCGTCCAAAATCGCCGAGGCGACGCCGCGCCGCCGAAACGCCGGACACACCGCGATATTGCCGATATACCCCTCGTCCAAAACATACCCAAATGCGCCGTATCCGGCAAATGCGCCGTCACAAAACCCCGCTAAAAACACCGCGCGCGGATTCTCTGCGTCCTCTTTAATCATTGATAAAGAACGAGGTGACGAAAAAACCGCGTTTTCCAACTCGTAAACCGCCTGATAAAATTCCGGCGCAAGCGTTTTGACCTCAATGTCCGAGTTCATCAAAAATCCTCTTGATATGGGTCTTCAGCTGCCGGTAACACTCGGAATAGGCGTCCAAATCCTTGCCGTAGGGGTCGGGAATCCCGTCGCCCAGCAGTTTGGTCTTACCTGCAAATTCCGAAAACCGCATCTTGATAAAATCGAGGTGCTGTTCACTCATCACATAGATCGCGTCGGCCCACGCGCCCAGTTCTCTTGTGAAGCGAATCGGCTGGGTGGTGACGGCGTTTAACCTCTCGGCAGCCAGCACCGCGACGGCATTATCGCTGACCGTATCGCTTTCAAACGCAGCCAGTCCCGCGCTTTTGCACATCACGTCAAGACCGTGTTTTTTCGCATATTCCTGCGCAAAAGCCTCCGCCATCGGACTGCGGCAGGTGTTGCCCGTGCAGACAAATAAAACATTCATACTAATACCTCTGTTAAAATCAATTTTTCGCTTGCAGCCAGTTTTGTCCGCTTGAGACGTCGGCGGCCAACGAAACGCCGAGTTCTGCGGCGCGCTCCATCTCCTCTTTTAAAATCACGGCGGCAAAATCCGCCTCATCCGTCGGCGCTTCGACAATCAGTTCGTCGTGAATCTGTAAAATCAACCGTGCTTTTAATCCCTCGTCCTTTAAGCGTTTTGCCACCCGAATCATCGCAATTTTGATGATGTCGGCGGCGGTTCCCTGAATGGCTGTGTTCTTGGCTGCCCGCTCGCCGAAATTGCGGATATTCATATTGGACGAACCGAGTTCCGGCAGCGGTCTGCGCCGTCCGAAATAGGTCGAGACGAATCCGTCCTTTTTGGCCTGTTCGACCGTGTCGGTTAAAAACTCGGCAATGGCCGGGTATGCGGCCAGATAATTCTTGATGTATCGGTCGGCTTCGGCCACCGTGACCCCGATGTCACGCGACAGCGAGTAGGCGCCGATTCCGTACACAATGCCGAAATTGACGGCCTTGGCGCGGCTGCGCAGCGTGGAATTGATCATCACTTCCGGTAACCCGAAAACTTCCGAAGCCGTCTTGGTGTGAATGTCCAACCCGCTTGCAAACGCGGCTTTCATGTTCTCGTCGCCCGCCACCGCCGCCAACACGCGCAGTTCGATCTGAGAGTAGTCGGCGTCAAGCAGCACATACCCCGGCTCTGCGACAAAAAATTCGCGCAGCTGCCGCCCGAGTTCGGTCCGCACGGGGATATTCTGCAAGTTCGGTTCCGCGCTGCTGATGCGTCCGGTGCGGGTCTCGGTCTGAATAAAAGTCGTGTGAATCCGTCCGTCCTCCGCGATCTCCTTGGCCAGCCCCTCGCAGTAAGTCGAGATCAGTTTGGTGTATTGGCGGTACAATAATACCTTTTCGACGATGGGATTTTCCGGCGCTAAATTGGCCAATACGTCGGCGTCGGTGCTGTAGCCGCTCTTGGTCTTGCGGGCGGTCGGCAGCCCCAGTTTTTCAAATAAGATATAGGATAACTGCTTGGGCGAGCCGATGTTGAATTCCTCACCCGCCAGCTCGTAAATCTCCTGCTTCACGGTTTCGGCTTTTTGTGTCATCTCCGCGCCGTACCGCTCAAGCCCCTCTTTTTCGACCCGGATCCCCGCGATTTCCATATCGCCGAGAACCACCGCCAGCGGCTGTTCGATATTGCGCAGCAGCGGCGTCATACCCATGTCATCCACCTTGTCGGACAGCACTTGACACAGCAGATCAAACCCATCCTCTCCGCAGCCGTATTCGGTCAGCAGGCGGTCGAGGGCATAATTTGAGGCCAGCGGGTTGATCAGATAGGCCGCCAGCATCGGATCGAAGATATTTTCGGGCAAAACCTCGTCCAAATGTTGTTTGTGATAATCTTTAAGATCATAAATATCCCGGCTGTCGCGTTTCACTTCAACGGTTGTTTTCACCGCAGCCGGCGTTTCGGCGGCCACGTTCTCCAGCCCGTATTTTTTCAGCAGTTTGAAAAATTCCAACTCGACAAACAGCGCATGCAGTTTCGTATCATCACGTTTTCGGGCTTTCAGCTCATCCAGATTGATCTTCAGCGGCAGATCGGTCACGATGGTGCCCAGTTTTTTTGAAATATAGGCGTTTTCGCGGCTCTCGGTCAGCTTTTTGCGTACGCCGTCCTTGATGTCGGGGCTTTCGAGGTGTTCATAGACCCCGTCCAGCGAACCGAATTTCGCGATCAGGTCGCAGGCGGTTTTGGGACCGACGCCGGCGACGCCCGGGATATTGTCGGAGCTGTCACCCGCCAGCGCCTTGACATCGATCAGCGCTTTGGGCGGCACGCCGTATTCCTCTTGGATTTTTTGCTCATCATATAATACCGAGTCCGCCGCACCCATTGTGGTCTTGGCGATCCTGACAGACACATTGGGACGCACCAGCTGTAAACTGTCGCGGTCGCCGGTCGCGATCACGCACGGTTCACCGGCCTGTTCGCAGGCGGCAGCATACGCGCCTAAAATATCGTCGGCTTCGAAACCCGGGCAAGTCACGATTTCGCAGCCGAGTGCCGCCAATACCTCTTTGGTCACAGGCAGCTGCGCGGCAAGTTCTTCGGGCATGCCTTTTCGTCCGGCTTTATAGGGCTCGTACATCTCGTGGCGGAAGGTCTTGCCGCGCATGTCGAACGCGACCGCGATGCCGTCGGGCTTGACCTGTTCGCGGATGGCGTCGAGCATATTCAAAAAGCCGTAGACGGCGTTGGTAAACCGGCCGTCCTTGGTCGTGAGCAGCTTGATGCCGTAAAAAGCCCTGTTGATAATGCTGTTTCCGTCGACGACAAGAATCAAGGCCGATCCCCCCCTTAAAAAGTTCGAACTTATTTTACCATTCCGCCCGCACAATTGCAACCTCGGCAGGATAACAGGTTCAAGTTTGTGACCACCCCGTCATGAACATCCTGCGGACGTTCATGCCACCCCTCCAAAGAGGGGAATTTTCGGGTGTCCGCGCGAGATCGTTTCCCGTGGGATTTGTACCAAGGTTGGCAGCGCGCGCTATCACGCTTATGTGGAGCAGATTCTTCGACGCGTTTGTCACCGGCGACTCGCCGGCGACTTTATTTTTTGATTCGGTTGTGCTATAATGCAAAAGGCTGTGGAACACAGCTGTTTTTACCGTTGCGAAAACAAATTTTTCATCGTTTTTGCCGCGCCTGCGGCATGGGAATGGAGATTATAAAATGGGACTTGCTGAAAAAATCTTCGGCACACACAGCCAGCGCGAGTTGAAACGGGTTCAGCCGATCGCGGATCAGGTCTTTGCGCTGGAGGAAAAATATAAAAATATGTCCGAGGAGGAGCTGCGCGGCACCACAGAACGCCTGCGCGGACGCCTTGAACTCGGTGATACCCTCGACGACATCCTGCCCGACGCGTTTGCGGCCTGCCGCGAAGCGAGCGTGCGGGTACTGGGGCAAAAACCGTTCCCGGTACAGGTCATCGGCGGCATCGTGCTTCATCAGGGCCGTATCGCCGAGATGAAAACCGGTGAGGGCAAAACCCTGACCGCGACCATGCCGGCCTATCTGAACGCATTATCCGGCAAGGGTGTCCACATCGTCACCGTCAACGACTATCTGGCCAAATTTCAGGGCGAATGGATGGGCCGTCTGTATAACTATCTCGGTATGTCCGTGGGACTGATTCTGCACGACGTACCCAACGACCAGCGCAAAAAAGCCTATGCCGCCGACATCACCTACGGCACCAACAACGAGTTCGGCTTCGACTATCTGCGCGACAACATGGTCGTTCAAAAAGCCCAAATGGTTCAACGCGGCCATAACTTCGCCGTGGTCGACGAGGTCGACTCGATTTTGATCGACGAAGCCAGAACGCCACTGATTATCTCGGGTCAGGCTGAGGAAGCCAACGAGATGTACACGCTGGCCGACAACTTCGCCAAGCGCCTGCGCGTGGTCAAGATCAAGGAAATCGACGAAAAGCAGGATATTGAAGACACCGAGGAATTCGCCAACGCCGATTTCGTTGTCGATGAAAAACACAAAAGCGCCACGCTGACCGCCAACGGCATCGCCAAAGCGGAACAGACGTTTAATATCGAAAACCTCTCCGACCCCGAAAACAGTTCTCTGTCTCATTATATCAATCAGGCCATCCGCGCGCGAGGCATCATGCAGCGCGACATCGACTATATCGTCAAAGACAACGAAGTCATCATCGTCGACGAGTTCACGGGCCGTCTGATGTACGGACGCCGCTACAACGACGGTCTGCACCAGGCTATTGAGGCCAAGGAAAACGTCAAGGTGGCCAATGAATCCAAGACGCTGGCGACCATCACTTTCCAGAACTTCTTCCGCCTTTACAATAAACTCTCAGGCATGACCGGTACGGCGCTGACCGAAGAGCAGGAATTCCGCGATATTTACGCACTCGACGTCATCGAGATCCCGACCAATAAACCCATGATCCGCCAAGATCATGACGATGTACTATACAAAACTCAGAAAGCCAAATACGAGGCCATTGTCGAACAGGTCATCGAATGCCACGAAAAAGAACAGCCGGTGCTGGTCGGTACGGTGTCGATCGAAAAATCCGAGATCATCTCGGGTATGCTCAAGCGCCGCGGTGTCAAGCACGAGGTTTTGAACGCCAAACACCACGAACGCGAGGCGATGATCGTCGCACAGGCCGGTAAAAAAGGCGCGGTCACGATCGCAACCAATATGGCAGGACGTGGCACGGACATAATCCTCGGCGGTAACGCCGAATACATGGCCCGCAACGATATGGCCAAAGAGGGCTTTGAAGACGAGATGATCGTCAACGCCATCAGCCGCTCCCAGACCGACGACGCCGAAATTCTCGCCGCGCGCGAAAAATATGTCGGTTTCCTCGAAAAACACAAAGCCGAGATCGCCGACGCGGCGCAGGAGGTTATCTCTGCGGGCGGATTGTTCATCATCGGCACCGAGCGCCACGAATCCAGGCGTATTGACAACCAGCTGCGCGGCCGTTCGGGTCGTCAGGGCGACCCCGGCGAAAGCCGCTTCTTCCTGTCTCTCGACGATGATCTGATGCGTCTGTTCGGCGGCGAACGGCTTACCAATATGATGGAAACGCTCAAAATCCCCGAGGATCAGCCGATCGAAGCCGGTATGTTCTCCCGCCTGATCGAAAGCAGCCAAAAGCGCGTTGAGGAACGCAACTTCGAGACCCGTAAGAGCGTTCTGCAGTTCGACGACGTCATGAACCGCCAGCGCGAAATCATCTACGGTCAGCGCAGGAGCGTTCTGAACGGAGACGATCTGAAACCGGTGATTGAGAATATGATTGCCGAGTGCATCGAGAGCGGCGTTGCCACTTTCATCTCCGGAGACGACAGTGCCGACTGGAATATCGACGGCCTGCGTGACCATTTCCGCGGATGGCTGTGCTCCGACAATGATTTCAAAGACCTGACCCCGCAGGACCTCTCCAAGATGGGCAAACAGGGCTTTACCGACCTTCTGCAAAAACGCGCCGACGAGGAATACGCCAAGCGCGAAAAGATATTCGGCGAGAACATGCGCGAAGTCGAACGTATCCTGTTGTTGCGCAACGTCGACCGCCAGTGGATGGATCACATCGATGCGATGGACGATCTCAAGCAGGGCATCTATATGCGTTCCTACAGCCAGCGCGACCCGGTTGTCGAATACCGTGTCGAGGGCTTTGAGATGTTCGACGCAATGGTCTCACTGATCCGCGAAGACACGGTCCGTGCGATTCTGACCGTCATGCCGCGTCCGGCGGCTCCGATGCAGCGCACCCAGATCGCCAAGCCCTCCGAGGCTTTTCACGGCGAAAAAATGCCTAAAGAGAAGAAGGCGGTCACAACCGTCGTCAATAAAGGAAAAAAAATCGGCCGCAACGACCCCTGCCCCTGCGGCAGCGGCAAAAAATATAAAAAGTGCTGCGGCGCGAATGAAGAAGGCGAATAAGTAGGGAACGGTCTTGACCGTTCCGTATTTTCGGCGTGTTTTTACAATCTGAAAAACCATTGACGATTTGATTATAAATTTGTAACTGACACCCGGAACGGTCAAGACCGTTCCCTACAAATGAGAAAGGTCATCACCATGCCGATCTTATTGAAAACCTGCTCATCGCTTGAAAAAATCCTGCCCAACGCCGAACCCAAAGGCGGCTTTGAGCGATTTTCGGCTTGTTACGGAGAAAAATTCTCCTTCCAAATCGCCTATACGCTACAAAACTATACCGAGATGCGCGGCTATTATAACGTCGGTGTCGCAGGAGATCTCGCGGAAGCGGTGACGCTGTATCAGGTGGCGCTCGTTCCCGTCAAACTTCCCTGCTATCCCAATGTCGACGACGGCGACTATATCACCCGTTCACCGGGACTTTTACCCGACGCATTGATCCCGTTTGAAAAAGGCGGTGAACTCGCAGCGGTCAATCAGGAGTGGCGCTCGCTGCTGGTCAGCGTTGACCTAACAAAATTTCGCCCCGAACCCGGTACGCACAAGCTGATGTTTGCATTCGGCGACAGCGAACACGGCGAACTGACCGTCATTCAGTTCGATCTTGATGTAATTTCTTTTGAATTGCCCAAGCAAAAACTGATCAACACCCAGTGGTTCCATTCCGACTGCATCGCACAGTATTATGATGTTCCCGTCTTTTCCGAAAAGCATTGGAAGCTGATTGAAAAATACATGAAAACCGCCGCCGATCACGGGCAGAATATGATTCTGACGCCGGTTTTCACGCCTCCCCTCGATACCCGTATCGGCACCGAGCGCCCGACCGTTCAACTGGTCGGAGTCAAACTGTCTGACGGTAAATACGAATTTGATTTCACGCTGCTCACCCGCTGGATTGAGACCGCCAAGCGTGCCGGCATGGAGTATATCGAAATCTCCCATCTGTTCACCCAGTGGGGCGCCAAAAGCGCGCCGAAAATTATCGCACAAACCGACGGGAAACCGCGCCGCATCTTCGGTTGGGAAACCGATGCGCACGGTCCCGAATACAAATCGTTTTTGCATCAGTTTTTAGCAGCTTTGACCGCCTATTTAAAGGACTCCGGCAACTGGGAAAACTGCGTTTTCCACGTCTCCGACGAACCCAACGAGACCTCGATTAAAAATTTTAAAGACGGTGCGGCACTGATCAGGGAATATGTTCCGGCCGAAAAAATCATTGACGCGCTCAGCAATTTGGATTATTATAAAGAGGGATTGCTGAAAAGACCGGTGGCCGCGACCAATCACGCCCAGGCATTCATCTCGGCGCAAGTCCCCGATCTGTGGGTATACTACTGCTGCGGTCAGGGCGAAAAAGTCAGCAACCGATTCCTTGCGATGCCCGGACGGCGCACCCGAGTGATCGCAAGCCAGTTGTTCAAATACGACATCGCGGGATTTTTGCAGTGGGGGTATAACTTCTGGAACACCCACCTGTCAATTCATCCGCTCGACCCGTGGCGCGATACCGACGGCGACAGCATCTTCCCGGCGGGCGACGCGTTCTCGGTCTATCCCGGAAAAGACGGCCCGGTTCTGTCCCTGCACTACCTGCATTTTTACGAAGCCCTGTGCGACCTGCGTGCACTCGAAGCCACTGCAGCCAAAGTCGGAAAAGAAACGGTAATGAAACTAATTGATCCCGACGGCACACTGACTTTCGAGCAGTACCCTCGCACCGACGAATTTATTTTGACCATGCGCGAGCAGCTCAACCGCATTCTCGGCGCTTAGATTATAAAAAACGCAAAACCCAGAAAGGATGACCAATCAGCATGGCAAAAAAACTCTTTGCACTCTCTCTGATTCTCTTTATTTTTTTAATGGGATGTGACAAAACCGTGACAATCAGCGGAAACACCAGCACGCCTTCCGGCTCGGATAAGGACTACGCCACCGAGACCGTGACGCTTCCGGCCGAAGCGAACGGCAAAATCCTCGACTACGGCTTCGCTCTCTACGGCGAGCCCGAACTCGGCGAAGAAATCGCCGTTATGCACACCTCTATGGGCGATCTCTGCATCCGCTTTTTCCCGGACGCCGCGCCGCTCGCAGTGACCAACTTTAAAGAGCTTGCGACCAGCGGCTATTATGACGGCATCATCTTCCACCGCGTCATCGAAGACTTCATGATTCAGGGCGGCGATCCCTCCGGAACGGGTTATTACGGCGACAGCTTTTGGGGTCAGGACTTTAATGATGAATTCAACGCCGATGCCCGCAATTTCTGCGGCGCACTCTCGATGGCCAACATCGGTTATGCAAACACCAACAGCAGCCAGTTCTTTATCGTCCAGCTTGATACGGTCTCTGATGACACGATTTCCCAGATGGAACAGATTCCGTCCCGTTTTTCCAGTCAGGTCATTGACGTCTATCGTCAGTACGGCGGAACACCGGCGCTCGATTATAAACATACCGTCTTCGGTTTTGTCTTCTACGGCATGGAGACCGTCGACAAAATTGCAGTCGTCAAAACCGACAGCAACGACAAGCCGCTCGAAGATGTCGTAATCAACAGCATCGACATCGTCTACTACGGCGGTATCGAACAGCAATAAAAACGCCTGTCTGCACGAAAGGTTGGTGTAAAGCATGGAAATCTTATTAAACCAATATCAATATCGTCCCAAAGAACCCGATTTTGTCATTGACTTCAACAAGATCATCGGGCCGATCAAGCCGGTCAACGGCACCTGCAACGCACCGACGGAACGCACGGCCAAATATTTTAAAAAAGTTCGGCCCTCATATACCCGCCTGCATGACAGTTTCATCCACCATCTGGCCTGCGTTGACGTCCCCGCCATCTTCCCGAATTTTGACGCCGACGAAAACGATCCGAAAAACTATTTCTTTGCCCCGACCGATTACTATATCAAATCAATCAAGGACACGGGCATGGACATCGTCTACCGGCTCGGGAACAGCATGGAGGGCGGCCCGTTCCGTTTTCACAATCAACCGCCGAAAGATTTTGAAAAATGGGCGCGTATTTGCTGCCGGATTATCGAACACTATAACCACGGCTGGGCCGACGGTTTCACCTATGACATCCGGTATTGGGAGATCTGGAACGAACCCGACGCCGATCTCGGAAGATCCGCCATGGCGATGGCCGGCCAGTGGAGCGGCACACCCGAACAGTTTTACGAATTCTACTGCGTCGCATCATCCGTCCTTAAAAATCGTTATCCCGAACTAAAGTTCGGCGGATACGCCTCCTGTGCGGTCGACGAACCGTCCCGAAGAATCTTTTTCGAAGGGTTTTTAACGGCGCTTCAAAAGGCGCCCCATGCATTTGATTTTTTCTCGTTCCATGCCTACGGCGACAGTTTCAAAAAGCTGCGCGACCGCGTACACTATATCACGCAAAGCCTCGAAAACAACGGTTTTTCCGACATCGAACTGCTGTGTACCGAATATAATTATTTCTGGGAATTCGAGGACATCTGGCCGAAACTCGGTGATCCGAATGGTGAATATTTCCGCGCAGCCCTTTTTGAAGAGATGCGCAGCGCCCGGGCGGCAAGTTATATCCTCGGCGCAATGATCACTTTTCAAAACCTGCCAGTGCAGATCGCCAACTTCTATCGAACCGACGGCGGCGGTGGCTGGGATACCTGTTTTGATCCGCACGGCGTTCCCCAAAAACCGTATTATGCCCTGATGGCTTTTCATGAAGTCTCCGGTATGAATCAAATCGAATGCACCGGCGGTGCCGACGGAGTTCTGGTGCTGGCGGCAAAATCCAACGCCGAAAAAGTCATCTTAATCGCCAACTACGAAGGCGTCGCGCGCGAATACAAATTCGAAACTGCGGGACTGCCGGAAAAATACGAAGCACGTTTTTTCGTCACCGACAACAATAACGATCATGCGCAAACCGGTGTACTCGGTCCGCTTCCCGAAGTTCTCTATCTGCGTCCGGGCTCTATCACCGTTATCAAAATCACCGAATAAATGGAGGCATCACCATGAGCGAAGATTACGGCAACGATTTCGTCACCCTCACCGATGAGGAGGGCGACGAATACGAATTCGAAATCGTCAGAGAACTTGACGTCGACGGCGAACACTATGCGGCGCTGCTGCCCGTCTGCACCGACGAAAACTGTGACCACGAAGACGAGGACGTCTACATTGTCCGAGTCATCGAAGAAGACGGCGAAGAGATTTTCGAGATCATCGAAGATGATGCGGAATTCGAACGGGTCTCTACCGCTTTCGAAGCCGCCTTTGCGGAAGACGACGAATCCGAAGACGAAGAATAAATTTTACATCAGGAATATCGTATAAGAGATATTCTTGTCGCGCGAGTTCTAACCAAGTCCTAAATAGCGCACAAACTCTAATCGACATCAAGAATATCGCGCAAGAGACATTTTTGCCAAGTGAATTATCCATGTTCCAAACGAATTCTCCGAGTTCTCATCCAACCCTAAGCAACACTCAAAAATATTTCATCAGAAATATTTTTGCCAAACGAACCATCCATGCAGCATAAAGAATGCATCGTCAGAGGCATTCTTTCCAAACGAATTCCTTCGGGATTCATCAAACCATCAAGAATGTCGCGTAAGAGACATTCTTGCCAAACGAACTCGTTCACGAGTTCGTTATCTCCCTGCCATGTATGCGAATTGCGGTTTTTATAACCCTACAACTTCATGTAATCGGACGCCTCCTCGACCGGCGGGAATGCAGGCCTCCCGCATTTGCGGACGTTGGAAGCACAAAACCGGCCGGTGACGTCCCTCCTGTTTAAGAAATTAGGCAGGTTATCAAAAATCCGCATCTACGACATGGCGGGGAGCCGTATTTTTCGAGGTAAAATGGATCTTTCACGCACACAGGCGCTGATCGGCGCCGAAAACGCGGACAAGCTCGCAAAAAGCAAAATTGCGGTTGTGGGCTTGGGCGGCGTCGGAGGGTATGCAGCCGAAGCCCTGCTGCGCAGCGGGGTCGGCACTTTGATTTTAGCAGACGGCGACACGGTTGATCCCTCAAATCTAAACCGCCAGATTTTAGCTACGGAACAGACGGTCGGGATGCCGAAAACCGAAGCAGCAAAACGCCGTTTGCTCTCGATCAACCCGGACGCAAAGCTGATTCTGATTCAGGAATTTTTTATGCCGGAAAATCTCGGGCTCCTCTTTGACGAAGGGCCCGATTTTGTTATAGACGCCATTGATACCGTGACCACCAAACTAGCACTGGTCAAAGAGACCGCCGAACGCAAAACCGGTTTCATCTCGTCCATGGGCGCGGGCAACCGGCTCGATCCGACGGCTTTCCGCATCGGAATGATCGCCGAAACGGCGGGCTGCGGCGACGGGTTGGCGCGCGTCATGCGGCACGAGGCCAGAAAACGCGGTCTCGATTTCAAGGTGGTCTATTCGCTCGAAATCCCACAGGAAATCGTTTTACCCGGTGCAAAAGGCAAGCACCCGCCCGCCTCCGCCGGATGGGTCGTCGGCGCCGCCGGCCTTGCCCTCGCAGGGGCTGCGATCAATTACATAATCAACCGATAATCAATAAAGTCGAAAAGTTTCTCTCTGTAGAAGGATACCGTCTTTGCGAGGAGAAGCACAGCGTAATCGCTGCGCCGACGAAGCAATCCAGAAATAAAGTGTTCTGATTATCTCTTTGTCTGGATTGCCGCGGGGCAACGCCCCTCGCAATGACGACTGAACACCCTGTTTCCCCGCCGCATGGCACATTCCTTTTTAACTCTTCACTTAATTCCCCTCTGCATGGGTCGTTATGCCGCCCATAGGGCGGCTTTGACGCCTTGGGGTGCCCGCAGGGCGGGGTGGTCGAATCTATATTTCCGCTGCGTCAGTCCCTGAACCCGTGTAGGGAATGGTCTTGACCATTCCGAAAAAATTATATCGCTTATTCGGTTAAGCCAGCTTAAATAACGGAACGGTCAAGACCGTTCCCTACAACATTACGAGGTACTTATGAAAACCCAAATCGACTTTTCTCATGCCTTCGGGTTCCCTCACCGCCTGACCGTCTGCCTGCCGTCTGACGGGTTCAAACTACTGGCCGATGTCAGCGCCGATCAAATTGCGCTCTCTTGGTCGGACGGCGACCTGTCACAGGTGCCGTTCGGCGCATTCGCCTGGCCGCGCATCGATTGGATCATCAATGTCTCGGCCACCGAAAACGGCGAGCCGATGAAAACCTCGTCCTACCGCCGTTATCAAAACCGCTATCCCGCATTGGAATGCACCTTGGCGGGCAAATCCGCTCAGATACATACCTTCACCGCCCCCTGCCGCGATGCCATGGCTATGCGCATTACCGCAGAAAACACCGGCAAAGACCCGGTCGAACTCGATATCAACGCCCTTTCCAAACATTTTTGCTTTAACCTGCTTTGGATGGAAGATGACGCGCGTTATAATGCGCTTCTGCCCCATATGAACGAACGCGCCGACCGCGTGATGGCTTTCTGCCTCGGCGGCGACGACATCAAGCCCAAAAAGGTCCGGCAGGCGCGCATGGGACTGACCCTGAAACCCGGCGAGAAACGGGATTTATATCTCGTCATCCCGCGCAGAATCACTTTCGACGCGCTCGAAGAATGGACAAACCGCGATTGGGACGCCGAGATCGAATGGGGCCTTTCCAAGTGGGCCGCGATCTTTGAAAAAATCAGCAAAATCGAACTGCCTGACAAAATGGTCGAGGACGCTTTTTACGCCTGCTTCGCCGACATATTTGTCATGCGCGAGCGCGCCATCGAGGGCTATACCGCCGGTGTCGCCGGTTCGGAGATGTACCGTGCCACCAATACCGTCGAGCCGACTATCGCCTCGCAGCTGTTGGCTTCGTTCGGCTTTTCGGATATCTCCAGTGATATGGTCGATATCTTGATGCTGTTTCAGGAGCCGAACGGACGCTGGGACGATGTGCGCGTTTGGGGTCACCACATTCTGTGGACACAGATGTACCGCATGCGTTTTTATATCCGTTATTACGAACTCACGGGCGATAAGAGTTCCCTCAAAATCCCGATGGAGCGCATGGCAGCCCACTGCCGGTATATCAAAAACGCCCGGAACAAAACCAAAATCACCGATGAAAACGGCGAAAAAGTGCTCTATTACGGCATGCTGCCGCGCAGCATGGGCGACGGCGGCCTGATGGACGGCGACGATTATTTCGGCCATTTCTTCATGGCGAGCGTCGCGCACTGCCAAACCCTCAAAGACGTCATCTATGCCGCAAAAGTGCTGAATCAACCCGAAATCATCTCCGAGTTCCAACCCGAACTCGACGACCTGTGGGCCTGCACTTATGAAGCCATGCAGCGCGGCTCCATCGAGGAAGACGGTTACCGCTGGATTCCGGCCGTTCCGGGCAAGACCTCGGGCAGCCGGTTCGGCGCGGTGTTGCCGTTCATGGAAGGCGTCGACCTGATGAGCCCGTTCGACCCGCTGGCTGAAGGCACCATGCGCCATCTGACCCGCACCCGCAGCGAGGGCGGCGTCCCGGTCGATCTCGGCTGGATGAAAGGCGGTCTCTGGGTCGCAATGGCACTTGACCAAATCGCCAGAGGACATATCGCGCGCGGCGAGATCGACGAAGCCGCCGCTTACTTACCGATCACCCTCAACCACGGCACGCCGCTGTTCACCTGGTGCGAGGAGCGCATGCCCGAACCCGGCGCAACCAAGATCACCGGCGACATCCAGCACACTTTTACTCCGAACGCCTTTATGCAGTATATCCGCGATGGCCTTGTCACCGAAAAAGACGGTATCTTGCACATCGCCCGTATGCTGCCGCGTGAATGGATGGCCGACAACGAACATATTAAAATCGAAAATATCCGCACCGACTTCGGCGATGTCAGTTATACCCTCGAGCGTATGGGATCGGTTATGACCTTTGACTTCACCCTCAAACCCGGCCATACACCGCTCAAAACAATTTTCTTGCATGTTCGCACCCCGGATAAAGTGACTCCGAAACTCTCCGGCGCAAGACCCGAGGGCGACGGCTTGTTAATCCCGCTCACAGGCAACACATTGCACACTGAAATCTCATTGAAATAAGGAGTTTTAAAAATGGCAAAATCGCATGTAAAGGCCGGTATCTGCGGCTTCGAAACCGACATCACCGCAACCACCAACGACGACGATCTGATCGAGCTTGAGGTAAAAAGCAACTGCCCGATGGTGATGGCGGGTGCAAAGGAACTCGGGCCGATGGACCCGCTCACGGAATTGTTCAAAAAGCCCTGCGAGACCGAGATTTATAAGGTCGTGTCCCCGCATCTCAAACACACCGCCTGCCCGGTCTGCACCGCCATGCTCAAGACCATGGAAGTCGAAGCCGGTCTTGCCCTGCCCAAAGATGTCGAGATCAAAATCGAGCGGTAGCATCAAATTTATCATTCTGAGCCGCCCGCTGTGAAACAGGGGCGAAGCGAAGAATCTCAGGCTTATCATTCTTATTGATATTTCGTACGCACCGACTAAAAACCGGTGCGTTTTTATTTGCTTTTATATCCGCGCTGTGCTAAAATGGTACGCACACCAAACGGCAGGGACTTGCGGAGGCATTTTATGACGATCACCGATATCAAAAACCGTTTAAATGACCCCTCGGTCCGTTCCGTTCTTGCCTTAAGCCAATACCAACCGACGCCTGAAAAAGTTGCTGCGCGCGCCACCGCCTATCAGACCGACCCCGATGTCGCTGCTTTCGCCTGTATCGAAAACGAAAACTCCCTCGGCGTCATCGTTTTGAAAAACCGCGGTACGCAATCTTTCGAAATCCTCAGCATCGCCGTCGATCCGGATCGCCGTAATCAACAAATCGGTTCAAAACTAATCGCCTATGCGGCTGATCATCTTCATTGCATTCAAATCACCGCCGAAACAGACGACGACGCGGTGGGTTTTTACCGCAGTTACGGTTTTGAAATTACTTCTCTCGGCGAAAAATACCCCGGCTGCATCCGGTATCTCTGCACATTGAATCTATAAATTCCGATTCGGAAAGGGTGATACGATGGCCATTATCAATAAAACACCGTTTTTTCTCGACGGCAGCATGGGCGCAAACCTGTTCAAAGCGGGCATGCCGCGCGGCGCCTGCCCCGAGCAGTGGATGGAACAGCACCCGCAGGTCGTGCTCGACATCATGAAAAGCTATATCGACGCCGGTTCCGACGCCATTTACGCCCCGACGTTTGAGACGACCGCACCCAAACTGGCCAAATTCGGACTGGAAGGACGCGCACGCGAATATAACCGGATGTTTGTCAAGATGGCAAAATCGGTCGCGAAAGATAAGCTCGTCCTCGGCGACATCTCGGCCAGCGGCGAATTTGTGCTGCCCGTCGGCGAGGTGTCGATGGAAGAACTCTATGAGATTTTTCTTCTTCAGACCTCAGCTTTTGCAGCGGAAAAAGCGGACGGCGTCGCCATCGAGACCCAACTCTGCGCCTCGGATTTTCGCGCGGCGGCACTTGCAGCAAAAACCGCCGGTCTGCCGTTTTTAATCTCGATCACAGTCGAAAAAAGCGGCCGGACTTTATCCGGCTGCACCCTGCCCTGCGCCATGATTATCGCCGAATCGCTCGGCGCGTTTGCCGCAGGCCTCAACTGCAGCGGCGGCCCGGAAAATATGCCGCCCGTCATTGCGTCCGCACGCGATATCTCAACCCTGCCGATGATCGCCAAACCCAACGCAGGCCTGCCCGACCCGAACGGACTTCACCGCATGGGTCCGGAAGAATTCGCAGCGTTTGTCAAACCGCTGGTCGAAGCCGGTGCGACGGTACTCGGCGGCTGCTGCGGCACCAATGCCGACCATATCCGCGCCATGATTGCAGCGACCGAAGGGCTTGCGTTCCATACGCCGAAAAAGAACGGCGAATACATTTGCAGCGAGAGCCGCTATACCAAAATCGGCCCCGATTCGGTCTTTTCCGACCCGATCAAAGCCGACGAGGATTTAGCGGATAACATTTTGGATATTGAAGACGATATTATACCGGTTGTAGAGATTCCAAACACCGACGCGCTCGAAAATTTCATCGATGCCGCGCCGCAGATTTCGACGCCGCTGTGCTTCAAATTTCACGACCCGGCCATTGCCGACCGCGCTTTGCTGTATTATCAGGGCCGCGCAGCCCTGTGCGACGACCGCTGGAATCTCGCCGTCAAATACGGTAGTTATGTTTTATAAAGTTTTTCATTCTGAACTTGCGAATTTTCATCTATAAAAAGCTCCCTTTCGGGAGCTTTTTAAGTCTCTATTCGCACAATTCTGCAATGGCCTGCGCAAACATCTTGGCACCCAACACCAGTTCATCAATGATCGCATATTCGTTGGGCCCGTGAATATGATAATCGGCGCCGGGCATTTCACACCCAAACGCCACACCGCCTTCGATATCGTGTACATAGGTTCCGCCGCCGATCGCAAGGCATTTGCCTTTTGATCCGGTGTGCTGCTCATAAATTTTCAACAGTACTTTCACCAAAGGACTTTCCGCCGGCGTATAGTGTGCGGCTTTCATCTGCAAAGAGTCGACCGTAAATCCATGTGCGGTCAGCTTTTCGGCCACCGGTTTAGAAACAGTTTCTTGGTTTGCGCAAATCGGCACGCGACTGTCAAAACGAGCGGTAAATCCGGTTTCGCCAAGATCGAGCACCCCGAAATTCAAAGTCAATGCACCGGAGATATCGTCTTTTTGTTCAATCCCGAGTGCTTTCCCCGAAGTATCCCCGTGCGGAAACAACTCATTGAATGCTTTGATTGCCCGGGTACTGCCGCAGTCGGCAAGCGATAAAGAAGCCAGCATTTTAATCAGTGCGGTTTGTGCGTTGTTGCCCCGCTCAGGCATCGATGCATGCGCGCCCTCTCCGGTCACGGTAACCTTAAAAACTTCAGGCGATTCCGGTACAATGTCGAACATTGCACCCGTCTCTTTTCCGGCTTTTTCACACGCATCAACCAAATCGTCGAGCGAAATTGCGATTTGCGCCCATGCCGTCTTGGGCACGATGTTGTTGGTCTTGCCGCCGACCAGTTTCAAAACACGCGGTACGGCATTGCACACTTCCCACTCGGCATAAAATTTCGGCCCGTAGGAGCCTTTTTCGATGTTGATAACCGGATACTCGGCGTCGGGTGAAAACGACATCGGCGCTTTTTCATGCGCCGCATAAAAGTGGCGGATATCCTCGCTGCCCGTCTCCTCGGAACTCCCGAGTACCAGACGGCAGTTACCCGTAAGATCGGGGCAGAATTTTTTGACCGCCGCAGCTGCATAGATTGCCGCAACCGCAGGCCCTTTATCATCGGACGAACCACGCCCGTAAATTTTCCCGTCTTTCACGACCGCATGAAACGGGTCGGTATCCCATCCGTCCCCGGCCTCGACGATATCGAGATGCGCCAAAATATCCAGCCGTACCGGCTTGTCATTGACGACTGCAGACAGCGCAAAGTTTTGGTCATTCACCGGCTCAAGGCCGAATCTGCGGCAAATTTCTTCGGTTTTTTTCAGCGCCGCCGCCGGCGCTTCCCCAAACGGTTTATCCGGTGCCGCTTCTCCCCGGACACTGTTAATCGCAATTAAATTGCAGATATCGGCGACCATGTTTTCCCGGTTTTCATCTAAAAATGCATTGATTTTTTGAAATATTTGATCCATATACGAACCCTTTCATATTTTATCGGTTTCTATTCTACCTCACTTTGAGTCGAATATCAAATCACGCCGGCCCGTACCCGATCCGCACCGCAAGCAGCAATAATCCCACACAGGCCGCAACCGTGACCAATGTCAGTTTCCAGCCCCATTTGATCCATTTCCAATACGGCAGATTCACAAGCCCCAGCACAATCAGCAGCGCAGCGTTGGTCGGGAAAAACAGATTCGTAAAACCGTCGGCAAAGCAGTAGCTCTGCACCAGCGATTGCCGGGTCAACCCCAACAGCGACGCAAACGGAACCACCAACGGAATGACGATAAAAGCTTTTGCAGAGGCACTGCTGATGAAAAATTCGAGCACCAGCACAAACCCGAACACAATCAGAATCGCCTGATATTTCCCCACACCGCTCATCAATTCATACGCACCGTGCAAAATGGTATCCATGACTCCGCCCGCCAACACGATCTGCTTGGCACTCATAGCCATTACGATTAAAAGCGCACCCGGCGCCATGGCCAGCATCCCTTTCCCGAAATCACGCAAAAGCCCCTTTTCGGCATACTTCGAGACCTTCCCGGCCAATAATCCCCCCGCAGTCAGCACGACCGCCATCACCGGCATGGTGTAATCGGTCAGTGTGCCGTTTCCGTTATAAAGCAAAATCAGCGAGACCGTGATGTATAAAAAGATCAGCCCGAACGCCCCGACAAACACGAATGTCGCTTTTTTCAGCGCGACACTATCAAGTGTTCCGTCCTGCGGATCATAATGATATTTTTCCCGCATGGCTTTGTCGGATTCCCAACAAATAGACTTTTGCGGATTCTTTTCAATCTTCTTTGCATACAGCAACAAAAAGGTGATGAGAATGCCGTAAAAGACTAAAAATGCACCGACCCGAAACAGCAGCCCCGAAAATATCGGAAGCCCGGCCAGCTTTTGCGCCACTAAAATACTGAACGGGTTAAAGGTGCCGACCGAAAAGCCGAACCCGACCGCCAGAATGCTCATCCCAAGCCCGACCAACGAATCCCACCCCAAGGCCAACGCCAATGCTACCACAATGGGCACCAGCGGGGCGAACTCCTCAAAAATTCCCATCGTAGAGCCGACAATCATGCATAGCAGCGTCATCACCGCCAGTAACGCATATTTGTGCCTGCTCATTTTCACGGTAACCGAAGTCAGCATATACCGCATCACACCGCTTTTATCGAGCACCAAAAACGTGCCTCCGATAAAAACCAGAAACAAAATGATCATGATCGCCATCGCGCCGTCGCTGCCGATCAGCACCTCGAACGGCGCGGTGAACCACCGCCAGACCGGCAGTTTACCGCTCTCGTTGATCGCGTATGACTCCGGCACAATCTCCTCGTATCCGTTCACAATCACCCGGTCATAACTGCCCTGCGGCAGCACAAGGGTCAAAACACCGGCACAGACCATCACCGCCAGCAACACGCACACCGTACTGATAAAGGTGCGTTTTCCGATTCTAATCCCGTTTTGCCGCTCCGATTGTTGCATCCGCATCCCTCTTTTTCAAAATATGATACACGTAGAGCTGTTCCCCGAAAACCGACCATTTAACACATTCCAGAAGGTTGTCCGGTTCAAAATAATAAAACTGTCCCCGGTGATAAATTTCAAAATCGCATTCAGCCCCGTAAAGCAATGCTTTCAGCATATTCAAGGGAACCTCAAGCAGAAACGCCTCACCGTCCCGGCTTCCCTGATAAACCAGACCGTTTTTATCGAGCGTCACAACGCCCTCCCCGACCACCGAAAACGGTTCTCGCCCAAATCGCGGCTGCCGCAAAACGACATGACCGCTCATTTTTACCTCCGGGTCGCGGCAGATGCGTGAAAACTCAAATTCGCGCTGCAGCTCGTACCAGTCTCCGATCGAAGCCGGGATCACGCTTTCTGCGGATTCGGCGGCAAGATCATAAAAAGCGTTCAAGGTTGCGGCATTTCCGCATTTCTCGCAAAAAATCCGCCCGCCCGCCGTCTTCATCGCAAATTCCGCGCCGCACTTCGGACACAGATATAAAATTCTGTGCAGCCCTTCGGCGATGGCGGGATGTCGAAATTGCGTGCGGCGAATACGTTGTGTCGCACTTTCATCATAAAACAATGCTTTTTCGAGCCGTTCCAACGCGGTCTGTTCGTCGATATTCTCCAACTCGCCCGCCGTAAACAAGGGTTCGGCCTTGACATACACCGTCCCCTTGCGCATCTGATGCGACCACTTGGGTCGGATAAAATAACTGCCTTCGACGTGGACATTGATAACGGGCACCCCGAGGTTTTTCATCAGTTTATAGATCGACGAGTGAAAGGATTCGATTCTCCCGTCGGGAGACAGTCTGCCCTCCGGGAAAATACCGATACAGCCGCCTTTCTTGATCACGGTCATGGCTGCGCGTACAGTCTGCGGATCGGGCGAAAACAGATCTTTGGGAATCGCGCCCAACCCATCCAGGAGCATCGCAAGTCCCCGATAGCAGTAATAATACCGGGTCATGATGATATTAACCCGATGCGGGCGCAAAGCCCGTGCCATCAAAATCCAGTCAAAGAAACTCGGATGATTGCAAACTGCAATAAAGGGCGGTTTCATCCCTTTGATCGCCGTATTGTCACAGACGATCTTTGCCTTGCGGGCATAAAACGCCGTTGCGCCCGCCGAGAGCACCGCATACAGCGGCCTGTTCGGCAGATGCGTCTTCAGGGTCTTGCTCCTGTCTTTTCCCAATACGCTCTTCCCTTATACAAATTTCTTCAAGATCGATATGATTGATTTTGTAAGCCAACTGTAAAACAGCGGGTACGGCGGTCTCTCTGCCGAGAAAAGCCGTGCAATGCTGATTTACAGTTTTATCGTGATCTCATCGCCGTCACGTGCAGCAAATTTAATAAACCCGCTTTCACAGCTGAAACTTTGCGGCCTGCCGCCGATCAAGACTTCTTTGGCGCAGTCGCAGCGCACCGTGAGGTTGTACATCCGAATGCACATCCCCTCAAAAGACCCGGTACGCGGCCCGAGTTTCAATTTAATCGTCTTTGCCCCGGCCTCGACCGAAAACACCGTCTTGGCTCTGGTTTCGGACAGCGACAGCCCGTCGTCCTCCCAAAGGGTATATTCGCTGGTTTTGCACGGATAGATTTTCAAATTCAACACCGGTTCATCTTTGCAGGAGGTGAACTGCCGTTCCGGCTGTGTCGGAATAATCGCACCGCCCCTGATAAACAGCGGACCGCCACGGTTTTCGGGCGTCGTGCCCTCGACCCATTGCCCGCCTTGATATTCCTTGCCGCTCCAAAAATCGATCCAGACCTCATTTCTCGGCAGCCAAACTTTATCCGTAAAAGCCCCGACCAACAGTTCTTTTCCGAACATGAACTGAGCGACGGTATTTTCAACTTCGGTGTCGGAAAATTCCAGCGGCATCGCCCGTACGACCGGCAGCCCAGTCATATTGGATTCGATTGCCGCCGAGTAGATATAGGGCAGCAGCGCATACCGGTTCCGATCATAGAACGCAAAGCATTCCTCGTTGTCGTCACCCGCCCACCAGGGCTGACGGAAGCCCGACCAGCTGTTCAATTGGCACCAGGCGGTGAAAAAGCAGTAGTGCAGCGTCTGCGGCGAAAAGATGTCCATGTCACAGGTGATGTTCGAAAGGCCCGAGAGCCCGCAGTTCAATACCCAGACCATGGTTTTATGCCCGCCGCCGCTGTCTCCGGTCGTCGCCGCACCATATTGTGCCGTGCCGGTGAACCCGCCGCAGAAGTGATGCATGGGCCGCTGCTTGGTGTGCTCGCTGATACCGTAATACATCTGTTTTTGATACAGCGTCTGCATCAAATTGTGCATCTCGGGCTCGCCGCGTCCGTTGGCATAAACGCGCTGTTCATTCGCCCCGTCCACGATCCTACAGGGGTCCATCTTAAAGGCCGCTGCTCCGTCGTTGACGAATTGACGCAGATGCAGATACCACGGCTCGATGCCGAAATCGGTCGGATTGCCCGCTCGGGTTTCCTCATCGGCGGTGAAGTCGTGCTGACAGCATAACCACAGCGCCAATTTGAACCCGTACCGTTTGAGCGCCGCCGTGAACATCTGCTTGCCGGGTTCGTCGTGCCGCATCCAATCGCAGATATAAAACTTATCCACATCCCACTTTTTCTTGGTTGAAAAATCGTATTCGGTCTCCATCCAACCCGGTTCCAAACTGATCATGTCGCAAGGCAGCTTTTTCTTTCTGAAGTCCGCCGCATTGCGCATCACTTCAAATTGGTCGGCCTTGTACTGATCGATAAACGTCAATCCGTAGGCCCATTTCGGCAGCAGCGCCGAACGCCCCGTCAGCCGCGTGAACAGCCGCAGGTTTTCTTTGAGCGAATCGCCGCCGAAAATATAAAAATCGATCTCCCCGTCAGGCAAAAACCAGCCGATTTCATTCTCGTTCCGATTGCAGATGTCAATGCCGTGCCAGATCGTCGCCGCGCATAAAACACCGATATTTTCACTCATCACAAACGGGATGGGAATCTCGCTGGTGGCATAGACCACCCGCTGCAAATAGGTTCTGCCGTTTAAAATCAAATCTTCGTGGTTGCCGGTACCGAGTCCGTAAAACCGCTCGCCGTGCAATGTCTTCATCGTCAGGCTCTTCGGATCCTTTTCAAAATCAACCGTGTTGATCGTGCGTTTGGCGTCGTCTCCCAAAATACGCTGGCTGTCCGGCCGGAAACGGTTCAGTTGTTCATTATACCACTTGCTGTCGGCAGCAATATCCTTTGAAAAATTGATTTCATAACGAATGCCGCCGCCTTTGGAGATGATGATTTTTTGCCCGTCAAACGAAACGCCGAGTTGTCCGGCCTTTACGCCGCTTTGGGTTTTTTCGCCGATTTCATCCGATTCTTTAAAAATTCCGTATCGCTCGAAAAGAGTCTGCTCGAATTTCTTCGATACCCGCACCCGGACGATATTTTCAGCAAAAACGCTCAGCCGCAATGTTTTACCGCTCAGCGCAAAATCGTTGTAAATCAAAAATGTTCACCCCGCTGTTAGAATTATACCAATCGTAACACACTCAAATTCGAAAATCAACGTTTTCAGACAAAATTCGACCGTCTCCGGGCAGATAAATCCATCCCGGAAACGGTCTTTTCCAACATACGGAATTCCTTTATCGAATCGCGTCTTTCATGCGCTTGACATATTCACCTACAGCCGGCGCGGACTCCCGCCCGTATTGCGCAATCAGCTTTACAATCGCACTGCCCACGATCACGCCGTCGGCGATCTGTGCCATCTTTTTTGCTTGTTCCGGCGTGGAGATACCAAATCCCACCGCGCAGGAAACAGCGGTGTTTTCCCGCACGAGTTTGACCATTTCGCCGATATCGCTTTTGATCTCACTACGCACACCGGTCACGCCCAACGACGAGACGATGTACACAAAACCGGATGCTTCTTTGGCAATCATCGCGACCCGTTCATGCGAAGTCGGCGCAATCAGCGAAATCAAATCAACCCCGTGTTTTTTACATGGGACGTCGAATTCGGCTTTCTCCTCAAAAGGCAGATCGGGCAGAATCAACCCGTCGATCCCGATCTCGGCGCAGGTTTTCAAAAACCGATCGGTTCCGTACGAAAACACCACGTTGGCATAGGTCATAAACGCCAGCGGGATGTCGGTTTTTTGCCGAATCCGACGTACCATCTCAAAAATTTTATCGGTCGTCACGCCGCCCGAAAGCGCGCGGTTATTGGCCTCTTGAATTACCGGACCCTCGGCGGTCGGGTCGGAAAACGGAATCCCGAGCTCAATCAGATTGGCCCCATTTTTCGCCATCTCGAGCACGATTTTTTCGGTGGTCTCCAGATCGGGGTCGCCGCATGTGATAAATGCGATAAACGCCTTGCCGTTTTCAAAGGCCTTTTTCATCTTGCTCATTCCGAAAGATCCTCCCCTCTGTATCTGGCGATCGCGGCACAGTCCTTGTCTCCGCGCCCCGACAGCGTAATCACAATGATCTTGTCTTTATCCATCTCCGGCGCCATCTTCATCGCATGTGCCACGGCGTGCGACGACTCGATAGCGGGAATGATGCCCTCCATCCGCGACAGATATTCAAACGCCTGCACGGCTTCTTCATCGGTCACAGGCACATATTCCGCCCTGCCGATGTCGTGTAGATATGCGTGCTCAGGCCCGATTCCGGGATAATCCAACCCCGCTGAAATCGAATACACCGGTGCGATCTGCCCGTATTCGTCCTGACAAAAATACGATTTCATTCCGTGAAAAATCCCGAGTTTACCGGTGCTGATGGTTGCGGCAGTCTCGAAGGTATCCACACCCCGCCCCGCGGCCTCACACCCGATCAGCCGAACGTCTTGATCATCAATAAAATGATAAAATGATCCTGCCGCGTTGCTGCCGCCGCCCACACATGCCATTACCACGTCGGGCAGCCGACCTTCTTTTTGCAGCATCTGTTCTTTGGTCTCTTTTGAAATCACCGCCTGAAAATCCCGCACAATCGTCGGGAACGGGTGAGGTCCCATCACCGACCCGAGGCAGTAGTGCGTGTCTTCGACCTGCGTGGTCCACTCACGCATAGCCGCCGAAACAGCGTCTTTCAATGTCCGGGTTCCGGTCATCACAGGGATTACCTCTGCACCCAACAAACGCATCCGGTAGACGTTCAATGCCTGCCGTTTGGTGTCTTCTTCGCCCATAAAAACAACGCATTCCATGTCCATCAGCGCCGCAGCGGTCGCAGTCGCAACCCCGTGCTGACCTGCGCCGGTCTCGGCAATCAACCGTTTTTTGCCCATCTTTTTGGCCAATAACGCCTGCCCGAGCACGTTGTTGATCTTGTGCGCCCCGGTGTGGTTTAAATCTTCTCGCTTGAGATAGATTTTCGCCCCCTTTAAATCCTCGGTCATGCGCTTGGCAAAATATAACCGACTCGGCCTGCCCGCATATTCATTGAATAACGCCGTCAGTTCCGCGTTAAACGCCGGATCGCTTTTATAATGTTCATACGCCTGTTCCAGCTCGATCAAGGCATTCATCAGCGTCTCGGGGACATACTGCCCGCCGTGAATCCCGAACCGCCCTTTCGGATTACTCATGTTTTTTACCGTCCTTTTTGTATCATGTAGGGAACGGTCTTGACCGTTCCGCTTTACCTCATATTAAATATAACTTCCATGCGGGGCGTCAGGAATGCCGCCCCTACGAATGAAATCTCCCCATTATATCAATTTCCATTTCCCATCCCCGACATCGTTTTTCCCTCGAACCCCACGCGGGATTTCAAGTCTTTCATCAATGTCCCGAACTGCTCCAAATCCAGCGATTGCGCGCCGTCGCACAGTGCCTTTGCCGGGTCGTTGTGGGTCTCGATCATCAGCCCATCCGCACCGACCGCAAGCGCGGCTTTGGAGAGCGGCGCGACCAGTGAACTGATGCCGGACGCGTGACTGGGATCGACGAACACCGGCAGATGGGTTTTTTGTTTCAAAATCACCACCGCAGTCAAGTCGAGTGTGCCGCGCGCGGCGGTCTCGAAAGTACGGATGCCGCGTTCGCACAAAATCACCCGCGAATTGCCCTCGGATAAAATATACTCAGCGCTCATCAGCAGCTCGTCAATCGTGTTGGCCAGCCCGCGCTTTAACAGCACCGGCTTATTCATCCTGCCGACAGCCTTGAGTAAATCGAAATTTTGCATGTTCCGTGCGCCGACCTGAACAATGTCCACTTCGTCAAATAACGGCACCTGCGTCTGGTTCATGATTTCCGTGATCACGGGCAGCCCGGAAGCCGCCTTAGCTTCAAGCAGCAATTTTAACCCGTTTTCGCCGAGACCCTGAAACGAATACGGCGAAGTGCGCGGCTTGAATGCGCCGCCGCGCAAAATCACCGCGCCGCTTTTTTTCACCGACTGCGCAATCGCAATCATCTGCTCCCGTGTTTCAATCGAGCACGGCCCGGAGATCACCGTAAAATTGTTACCGCCGATTTTCGCACCGCCGACCTCGATGATCGTGTCTTCGGGATGTACCGTGCGGCTTGCGGCCTTATACTGTTCGGTCACCCGCCGGGCATATTCGACGATGGCATTGGTCTGCACGACCGCGTCCATATCAACTGCGGCGGTGTTACCGATCAGGCAGACCGCGTTGTGATCGGTGCCGGGCGCCCAGATCGTCGAAAACCCCTTGTCCTCCCAGTCCCTGATAAACGCGTCAATTTTCTCTTTCGGAACGCCTTTTTTTAAAATAAATACCATCTTAAACACCTCTTACGGCTTCGATAAAACGCCGCATCTTTTCAAAATCTTTCACTTTTCCGGTCTCTACCCCGGAACTGGCGTCAACCGCGAACGGTTTTACGACCCGAATCGCTTCGGACACATTCTCCGGATTCAATCCGCCCGCCAGAAAAAACGGTCTTTTTACCTCCTGAATCAACGTCCAGTCAAACTGTACGCCCGAACCGCTCCCGCCGTCGAGTAAAATATCATCCGCCGTCGACAAAACCGCTCTTTCCTCATCGCGATTTTCCGTAATCCGAAACGCCTGAATAATTCGCTTGCCGGAAAGTTTACGCAGCTCGGTGATGTATTTCTCATCCTCGTGCCCGTGCAGCTGCGCCATCTCAATCACGCCGTCGGACAGCAGTTTCGCCACATGTTCGACCGGTTCATCGACAAATACCCCGACCGGTATCATCCCGGGCGCGAGTTTTTGCCGCAGTTTTTTTGCTTGTCCGGGCGTGACCTGCCGATGACTTTTCGCAAACACAAATCCGATATAATCCGGTTTCAGCGCATTGGCATATTCGATATCCTGTTCGCGGAACAACCCGCAGATTTTGATTTTTACTTCGTTCATAAAATGCCTCTCAGCGCATCCAACGCGGCCTTTTTGTCAGCTGCGCGCATCAGGGTCTCACCGACCAAAATACCGTTCACGCCCGCATTGCGCAGCTTTTCCACGTCTTCCGCCGTCGAGATGCCGCTTTCGGCCACAAACAAAACCTCTTTCGGCACCAACTGTCGAAGCCGCACACTGTTTTCGAGATCAACCGTAAAATCACGCAGATTGCGGTTGTTGACGCCGATAATTCTTGCGCCCGCCGACAATGCGGTTTTCACCTCATTCTCGTCATGCGCCTCTACCAACGCCGATAGCCCCAGTATATCGCAGATGCCGATGTATTTTTTAATCGTCTCCGCGTCGAGCAGCGAGCAAATCAGCAGCACCGCCGAAGCGCCGAGTGTTCTGGCTTCGTAAATCATATATTCGTCGACCGTGAAGTCCTTGCGCAGGCACGGGACCGAAACCACCCCCGCGATTTCCCGCAGATAGTCGTCCTGTCCCAAAAACCACTTGGGCTCCGTCAGCACCGAGATCGCCGCCGCACCCGCTTTTTCATAGTCCTTGGCGATTTTCAAATACGGAAATGTCGGTGCGATCAGCCCCTTTGACGGCGAGGCCTTTTTGACCTCACAGATAAAACCGATCTCCGCGCCCGACAGCGCTTTTTCGAACGGAAAATCCGCCGTCCCGTGCATCGAAATGGCGATATCCCGCATTTGCCGCGCCGAAACGCTCTTTTTCGCCTTCGCGACCCGCTTTTGGGTGTACGCGGCGATGGTTTTTAAAATATCCCCATTCATTTGTTCGATTCTTCCTTAAATTCCCCGAGCTTTTTGAAGGCTTTGCCCGAGTCGATCAATTCTTCTGCCAACTTGATACCCTCCGCAATTGAAGCGGCTTTCCCGGCGATATAAAGCCCCGCGCCCGCGTTCATCAGCACTGTGTCACGCTTGGGGCCTTTTTCGCCGTTTAAAATCGCCAGTGCGATCTGTGCGTTTTCCTGCGGCGTACCGCCCAAGAGGTCTTCTTTTTTACAACGGACAAACCCAAAATCCTCCGGTTTGATGATAAAGCTCTTGTAATACCCGTCCTTGATCTCGCAGACGACCGTCGGCGCGCAGGTGGCCATCTCGTCCAGCCGGTCGCGACAATGGACGACGAACCCGCGCTTGATACCGAGCTGCGCCATAACTTTTGCCAGCGGCTCGACCAACGCTTCGTCGTAAACGCCCAATAACTGCATCGTCGGAGACGCCGGATTGGTCAGCGGCCCGAGGATGTTAAAGACGGTTCGAATTCCGAGTTCGCGGCGAATCGGTCCTACGTATTTCATCGACATATGGTATTTCTGGGCGAACAGAAAGCAGATGCCTGTCATTTTCAGCAGTTCGGCACATTTTTCCGGCGACAGTTCGATTTTCACCCCCAGCGCCTCAAGGCAGTCCGCCGTGCCGCATTTGGACGAAGCCGCGCGGTTTCCGTGTTTCGCCACCCTGACCCCGCCTGCCGCCAGTACAATCGCCGCGACGGTTGAAATATTAAAGCTGTGCGCACCGTCGCCGCCCGTGCCGACGATGTCGAGCACTTCAAGACCGTGCACCACTTTGGTCGCGTGGTCGCGCATCGCCGCGGCGCAGCCCGAAATCTCGTCGATGGTCTCGGCCTTGGTGCTCTTGGTCGAAAGCGCGGCCAAAAACGCGGCGTTCTGGGTCTGGGAGGTCTCGCCGCTCATAATCTCGTTCATGACGGTATAGGCCTCTTCGTAAGTCAGATCTTCCTTATTGACGATCTTGACGATGGCTTCCTTAATCATTTTTGCTCCTCCTCATAAAGTTCTTCAATATCTCCATACCGTCCGGTGTCAAAATCGACTCCGGGTGAAACTGCAAGCCGTAAATATCGTATTGTTTGTGTTTCACGCCCATGATCTCTCCGTCCTCGGTGCGCGCGGTCACTTCCAAACAGCCGGGCATCGTGCTCTCGACCGCCGCCAGCGAGTGATAGCGCGCCACCGGAATGGCCTTCGGCAGACCGGTGAACAGCGGGCAAGCGGTGTCAATTTCGGTTTGGCTCTGTTTGCCGTGCATCAGCTCTTTGGCATAGGACACCGTCGCGCCGAACGCCTCGCAGATGGCCTGATGCCCCAGACACACCCCCAGAATCGGATATTTGCTCCCGAGCTTTCGTATCGTTTCAATACTGACACCCGCGTCGGCGGGTCTGCCCGGCCCCGGTGAAATGATGATGGCCTCGGGTTTTAACGCATCGATCTGTTCGGGCGTCATCGCGTCGTTTCGGATAACCTTGATGTCTGGATTCAGCGTGCCGACCAGTTGATAGAGGTTATACGAAAAGCTGTCGTAATTATCGATCAAAACAATCATAAATCTTCCTCCTCTGCTGTCTTCAACGCTTTAATGACCGCCGCCGCCTTGTTCAGGCACTCCTGATATTCGCTCTCCGGCACCGAGTCGGCCACAATACCCGCCCCGCTGCGCACGAACACCCTGCCGTTTTTCTTGTAGGCGATCCGAATCGCAATGCAGGTGTCCAAATTTCCGGTGAAGTCAATATACCCGATTGCCCCGCCGTAAATGCCCCGCTTGTTGTTTTCAAGTTCATCAATCAGCTGGCAGGCGCGGATTTTCGGCGCGCCCGAGAGCGTTCCCGCCGGCAGCACCGCGTCGATGGCGTCGAGCGCGTCTTTATCGTCCCGAATTTCGCCGCGCACCACCGAGCCGATGTGCATCACATGAGAATACCGTTCCACGCTTCGCAGTTTTTCGACCGCGACCGTCCCGAACTTGCTGATGCGCCCCAAATCGTTGCGCCCCAAATCGACCAACATATTGTGTTCGGCCAGTTCCTTGGGATCAGCTAATAATTCTTTTTCAAGCGCCTTATCCTCTTCCTCGGTCTTGCCGCGCGGGCGGGTTCCGGCCAGCGGGAAGGTGTGCAGCACGCCATCCTCGAGTTTGACCAGCGTCTCGGGTGAAGCTCCGGCGACCTCCATATCCGACGACGAAAAAAAGAACATATACGGCGACGGATTGATGGTGCGCAGCACCCTATAAGCGTTCAATAAACTGCCCTCGAATTCGGCCTCGAGCCGGTTGGACAGCACAATCTGAAAAATATCGCCCTCGTGAATATGGTATTTTGCCTTTTCGACCATCTCGCAGTATCGCTCTTTGTCAAACAACGCCTTGATTTCGCCGGTCAGCTTTCCGGGCTTGTCCTCGCAGGGTTTGCCGTTTTGAATCAGGTCTTTCAGGTTTTCAAGCACCATAATGGCTTTGTTATAATTCTCGGTCACGTCGGACAGCGCCATATTGACGATTAAAATGATCTTTTGACGGAAGTTATCAAACGCAATCACCTTGTCGAACAACATCAGGTCGACGTCCTTGAACCCCTCGATGTCCGATACACCCGGATTCAATGTCGGCTCGGCGTATTTCAGATAATCGTACGAAAAATAACCGACCAGCCCGCCGGTAAAGGACGGCAGATACGAAAATTTCGGACTCTTGTGTTCGCCCAAAACCTGTCGGATGTACTTTCCGGGATCGCCGGTCTCGAACGACAGCGGCCCGACTTTCATCTGCCGGTTGACGCAGGTGATCTCGAGTTTCGGGTCAAATCCCAAAAAGGTGTACCGACCCCATTTTTCGTTTCCCGCCACCGATTCCAGCAGATAACAGTGCCCGGAGACGTTTTTCAAAATTTTCAATACCTCAATCGGCGTTTTGATGTCCGACAGCATCTCGGTGCTGACCGGCACGACCCCGTATTGCCCACTCGCTGCGATTTTTTTGACTTCTTCCAAACTCGGTCTGATCATACTCTCGACTCCTTTAAACAACAAAAAATCCCTGACAGAAATTCTGTCAAGGACGAATACTCATTCGCGGTGCCACCTTGATTCACGGCAATTGCCGTGCGCTTTGCGGGATACCAGCATATCCCCGGCAACTGACGTATGCCCACACGTCGCAAACTACTTAGTAAATCGTCAGATTTACTTTAAATCGACAGATTCGTTTTTCGCCTGCGCCCTCAGCGGTCCATTTGATGACTTGTTTTCCGCCCGAATTCCACCATCTCGGGCTCTCTGTGGGATCATGATCACCGTTATCTCCGCTTCAGCGGTTTGGTTCACAACCATTATTAAGTTTGGCTTATAATAGCATAAACCGTTTTCTCTTGTCAAGTGTTAATTTTGTAAAAATCCAAAACAAAAACGCCGAGATCCGAATTAACGGTTCTCGGCGTTTGATTTGTGTGATTTACTTCGCGAACTCGATCGCGCGGTTTTCGCGGATGACGTGCACCTTGATCTGGCCGGGATAATCCATCTCGTCCTCGATGCGTTTGACGATGTCGTGCGCCATGACGGTGATGGTGTCGTCGTTGACCAGTTCGGGCTTGACCATGATGCGGATCTCGCGTCCGGCTTGCATGGCGAAGGACTTCTCGACGCCGTCAAAGCTGTTGGCGATATTCTCGAGTTGTTCAAGCCGCTTGATGTAGGTCTGGATGTTTTCGCGTCTTGCGCCCGGCCTTGCGGCGGAAACCGCGTCGGCTGCCGCAACCAGCACCGAGATGATGCCCGTCGGCTCGACGTCGCCGTGATGGGATTCGATCGAGTTGATGACGATCTCGTTCTCACGGTATTTTCTGGCCAGTTCCGCACCGATGGAGACATGCGACCCCTCGGTTTCGTGGTCGATGGCCTTGCCGATGTCGTGCAGTAATCCCGCGCGGCGTGCCATAACCGGATCGACGCCGATTTCGGCGGCCATGAGTCCGGCGATAAACGCGACCTCTGTGGAATGTTCAAGCGCATTCTGCCCGTAACTTGTGCGGTAGCGCAGGCGTCCGAGAACTCTGACCAGATCGGGGTTGATGCCGTGAATGCCGACCGAGAGCGCGGCGCGTTCGCCGGCCTCTTTGATCGTGGCCTCGACCTCGTTGCGGGTCTTTTCGACAATCTCCTCGATGCGTGCCGGGTGGATACGTCCGTCGCAGACCAGTTTTTCAAGGGCTTGACGGGCAATTTCGCGGCGCACCGGGTCGAAGGATGAAATCGTGATGGCCTCGGGCGTGTCGTCAATGATCAGATCCACGCCGGTCATGGTCTCGATGGTACGAATGTTCCGACCCTCGCGGCCGATGATGCGGCCTTTCATCTCGTCGTTCGGCAGCGGGACAACCGATACCGTAACCTCGGAGACGTGTTCTGCGGCATAACGCTGAATGGCCGTGGTCAGAATCTCCTTGGCGGCGGATTCGGACTCCTCTTTCAGATTGTTTTCATAAGCTTTCAGCCGCAGTGCTTTGTCGTGAACAAGTTCTGCGTCCACCATATCCAACAGATACTTCTTAGCTTGTTCGGCGGTGTAGCCGGACATTTCCTCAAGCAGCTTCTGCTGATCCTGGCGGAGCTTTTCGGCTTCGGCGTTTTTGGCCTCGGCCTGCTTAATTCTGTCGTTGAGGGATTCTTCTTTTTTGTCGACGTTCTCGAGCTTACGATCGAGGGCCTCTTCCTTTTGAAGCAGCCGCTGTTCGGCAAATTGAACTTCCTTGCGGCGTTCTTTGAGTTCCTTGTCAGCCTCGGAACGAAGATGAAAAATCTCATCCTTAGCCTCGATCATCATTTCTTTTTTCCGGCTTTCGGCATTGCGAAGCGCTTCATTCTGCAACTTCGCGGCCTCTTTGTTGGCGTTGCGGATGATCTCGCCCGCCTTGCTTTCACTTTCGGCGATACGCATATTAGCCGCTTCCAGGGCCGCGGCATTTTTGGCCTCTTCTCTCTTGTGCTTACTCTCGGAAATCAGATATCCGACGAGTATTGCCAGGACAATTACCACTACGCATATCACAATCGCCCAAACGGGCTGTTGATCAAGCAATGCGCCGATTACGGCACTAAACAGTTTCAAAAACTGCACCTCCTGTATGTCAAACCCGTGCATTTGGCGCTGGAAATGAAATGCGTAATTCAGCTAAACACGCATACAAGCTTCACAACCGGCGAAGTACACGAATATTCTTACAAATTTTACACCTCCGTCACATAATTGTCAAGAGCCGCAGATCGTTTTTTGCAAATTTATAAAAATTCGGAATGAGATATTCAAAGATAAATTGACATAAATCAAGTTAAATCGATTATTAAAACCGTGTTTTAAAATAATCCCCAAAATCCCTTGACATCGATTTTTGGCTGCATTATAATAATCAGGCTAAGCGTAAACCCGCTCACGGGGTTTTGCAAAAGGCGATATTTTAACGGAGGAATCTGATTTATGTCCACATTTATGCCAAAGGGCAACGAACTTGCCCGCGAGTGGTATGTGATAGATGCAGCCGGGAAACCGCTGGGCAGAATTGCGGCACAGGCTGCCGCTGTCCTGCGCGGAAAACACAAAGTCATCTTCACACCCCATGTCGACTGCGGCGACAATGTCATCATCGTCAACGCTGCCAAAGCGGTTCTGACCGGCAATAAAGCCGAGAAGAAGTATTATCAGTATCACACCGGCTATATCGGTCATCTCAAGTCCATCCAATACAAGACCATGATGAACAACGATCCCGAAAAAGCCATGTATCTGGCGATCAAGCGCATGTTGCCTGCCAATTCCATCGGCAGAAACAGCTTGTCCCGCCTGAAGGTCTATGCCGGCGCCGAGCACAAACACGAGGCTCAGAAGCCCAAGACCCTCGCGTATCAGGACTAAGGAGGACACTTTAAATGTACGATACAGTTCCCTATTTCTACGGCACGGGCAGAAGAAAAAGCTCAGTCGCCAGAGTCCGCCTCTATCCGGGCAGCGGCAACATCACGATCAACGACCGCACCATCGACGACTATTTCGGCCTCGACACCCTCAAGCTGTTGGTGCGTCAGCCGCTGGTGCTGACCGAAACCTCCGCGAAGTTCGACATCGTCTGCAATGTCGACGGCGGCGGCGTCTCCGGTCAGGCGGGTGCCATCCGCCACGGCATTTCGCGCGCACTGCTGAAGTTTGACGAAAACCTCCGCCTGCCGCTGAAAAAAGCCGGGTTCCTCACACGTGACCCGAGAATGGTCGAGCGCAAGAAGTACGGTCTCAAAAAGGCCCGTCGCGCGCCGCAGTTCTCAAAGAGATAACAACAAAACAAAAAGAGGGGACTGCCATGTCCCCTCTTTCATTTTCAAATATTTGTCGAAATAGGAGGAAATATGGGGACATTTCGGGAAAGGATTAAGCGTTGGGATTTTGCAATCACTGCATACGTCTTTATGATGTCGGCAATTCATTTGATTCGATTCGGCTTTGTCGATCCGCCCGAATATATTGAAGTTCCCGAAAAACAAAGCGCTTATATCAATATTCCGAAAGCGGCTTGTTCCTCTTTTAAAGCCAGTATTACCAACCGGAACTTTCCGGATGACTATTCGGTACACACGGCGATAGGCGGAAAATTTCGATTTCCCCGTCTGAATTCCGATTACTTTGTATTTTCATTTGTGCGCAACCCTTTTGATCGGTTGGCCTCTTGTTATGAAAGTAAATTTCACCGTGACGCAGCCATCAAAAAACCATATCTAACTTATAAGCACTACTTATTGGGCATTATTTCTAAAGATCTGGGATTTGAACACTTCATCAAAGCGATTTGCCGAATTCCGGGGTGTCTCGCTGAAAAACACTTTCGATCTCAGCATTCTTCCCTATACCGCCATGGCAAATGCGTTGCAGACTTCATAGGCAAATTCGAAAACCTCGAAACCGATTATGAACCGATTCGCCAAAAGTACGGCTTTGCCCCGTTGAAACATTACAACAAAACCGATAAAGGCAACTGGATGGATTATTACACGCCCAAAACCGCCAAAATGGTCTATCGCAAATACCGAAAAGATTTCGAAACTTTCGGTTATCAAGATGAATATGAAAAACTTTTAAAATATCTTGCAGCAAAAGAAGAAAAATCGGTACACCCAATTCTAAATAACACTTAAAACAAGGAGAAAAAATGGGGAAACTTCGTAAAAAGGTCGGCGCTTTTCTCGAACGCTGGGGGCTTGTCTCGCAGAGTTATACCGCAATCAACGAAATCAAAAACCTAGTGAAGTTTGGATTTTTTCATCCCCCGACCTATCTGGAAATCCCGGATAAAAAAGTTACTTACTGTATTATGCCGAAAGTTGCCTGCTCCTCTATTAAGGCAAGCTTATATCTTCAAAATTTCAAAGACGATTATTCCGTTCATCGGGAGATACCCGGGGAACCAAAACTGTTAAAAGACGATCCCGAATATTTCAAATTCTCTTTTGTCCGCAATCCCTTTGACCGGCTGGTTTCCTGCTATGAAAGTAAATATCACCGTGATGTCGAAATCAAGATGGACGTCTTGGATTTTCGCTTCTATCTCCTTGGTTCACTCGCAAAAGACCGCGGGTTCAATCGGTTTATTAAATCCGTCTGCATCATTCCGAAAAGGTTCGCCAACATGCATTTCCGTTCTCAATACCTCACTATTTACCGTCATGGCAAATGCATGATGGATTTTGTCGGCAAATTCGAAAACCTCGAAATCGATTACGAACCGATCCGTGCGAAATATGGCTTTGATCCCTTAAGGCATTATAATAAGAGCAACAGAAGCAATTGGATGGATTATTACACGCCCAAAACCGCGAAAATGGTCTACCGTAAATTCAAAAAAGACTTTGAAATCTTCGGGTACCAAGATGAATATGAAAAACTTTTAAAATATCTCGCGGAAAAAGAGCAGAATATATCTTGACCATCGTTATTAAATCAAGGAGGAAAAATGGGGATCTATCGTGAAAAAGTTGTGCCTTTCTTCTCGCAGTGGGATTTTATGATAACTATATACCTCTTTGCCAAGGGGCTGTTCAACCTGATAAAACACGGTCTCTTTTATCCGATCGGCCATATTGATATGCCCGAAAAAGAAATCACCTATATCTCCGTGCCGAAAGCTGCCTGTTCCTCGATTAAAGCCAGCATGGCCAACCGAAAATTCAATGACGATTATTCGGTTCATTCTGTATTGCGGGACAAATACGAAACGGCGAATACCCACCGGAAATATTTCATTTTTTCATTCGTCCGCAATCCTTTTGATCGATTGGTCTCCTGTTATGAGAGCAAATATCATCATGATCCTAAAACCACCAAATCCGGCAAACCGCAACATCTCGTCTACGACTACTACTTACTCGGATTCCTCTCAAAAGACAAAGGGTTCGATCATTTTGTAAAAAGGGTGTGTATGATTCCAAAACGCTTTGCGGAAGAGCATTTCCGTTCTCAATATCTGACCCTATATCGGAACGGAAAATGTATAGCGGATTTCGTAGGCAAATTCGAAAACCTCGAAACCGATTACGAACCGATCCGCCAAAAATACGGCTTCTCGCCTTTAGCGCATTACAACAAAACCGATAAAGGCAACTGGATGGATTATTACACACTCAAAACCGCAGAAATGATCTATCGCAAATACCGAAGGGATATAGAGACTTTCGGCTATCAAGATGAATATGAAAAACTTTTAAAATATCTTGCGGCAAAAGAAGAAAAATCAGTATAACCGATTCAGACTAAAACTGAGAACAAGGAGGAAAAATGGGGAAACTTCGTAAAAAAATCGGCGCTTTTCTGGAGCGCTGGGGACTTGTTTCACTGGGCTACACCTTTTTCAACGAGATAAAATATCTGATCCGATTCGGCTCTTCATATCCGACGCGATATCTTGATATACCGGAGAAGAAACTGACCTTTATTTCCATACCCAAAACCGCTTGTTCTTCTATAAAGGCAAGCATTGTAAACCGTGATTTCAAAGACGACAATTCGGTACACCGAGCCGCACTTGGACTTCACAGGAATTTTAATCCGCGCTCGGACTATTTTCGTTTTTCATTTGTTCGAAATCCGTTTGATCGGTTGGTTTCCTGCTATGCAAGCAAATACCATCATGATGCAGAAATGGGCAATAAACATCTTGCCTTCGATTTTTATATGCTCCACTTTTTATCGAAAGACAGAGGATTCGAACGATTTGTCAAAATGGTCTGTTTGATTCCGAAGCGCCTGGCGGAAGAACACTTTCGTCCGCAATTTGCGTCTTTATATCGCCATGGCAAATGCATCGCGGACTTTGTAGGTAAATTTGAAAACCTCGAAGCCGATTATGAGCCGATCCGCCAAAAATACGGTTTTGCCCCGTTGAAGCATTATAACCAAAGCGGTAAAGGCAACTGGATGGATTATTACACACCAAAGACCGCGAAAATGGTCTACCGCAAATACCGAAAAGATTTTGAGACCTTCGGGTATCAAGACGAATATACGAAACTGCTCTCATACCTCGCGCAAAAAGAAAAAGGAACGATCTGAAAAATCGCTCCTTTTCCTTTCCCGTTATCAATTCAATACCCGTAAACCTCGGTACGAATTTCTGCGATTTTTTCATCACCGTACAAAGTCAATGACGTCCCTTTTTTCAACGTATTAAAAATATCGTCGTAAGCCACGATGGAAAGCTCGGTGTATTCCAGGAAATTCTGTAATGTATATTCGTTTTTATCTGAGAGTCCGCTTACCCATGCCAGATAACTCCTGATTCCGGTCTCGGTGATAAAACTCCACGGAATCGCATTTTCAACAGTCGCCCCAAGCGCCTCCATATTCTCAACCGGATCGGTTCCGTAAACCGACCAAAATTCAACATAGGAGAGATTGAATTCGAGGTCGGGTACTTTTGCTTCGTCAAATTCATCACTACCGAAAGCAAAAATCAGCGCAGCTTTGATATCCTCTTCGGTATAGTAATCCGTTGTACCGCCGTAACTCGCCCGACGATGGGTGTCAAACCGCATAACTGCCACGAGTTCTTCGGGCGTCAGATCAAAATCCTGTGCAAAGACCGCAGGCATCATACCGGGATAATCGTCACTTTTATATCGAGAATCAATCCATTTCGATACGCACTTTGTGCCAAGATAACCGAAAAATCCGCCGTCCATGCTGTTAGCCCAAGGGTATTTCTCAAAATCAAAGCTTTCAGCCCAACTCTCGGCTCTCTTTCCGCTGAACAACTCAAACGTCTGCGGCGAAGGGGTTTCGGTCTCACCGGAAATCAATTTTCTGACAACCGCAAGTTCAGGATCGACACCGTTGAAATAATCCCCGAAGGTATGTTCGGCAACGATATCGGGCATCCCGGATGCAATTTCGGAATCTGCCAGAATCTGAAACCACTTGGTCGAGCACCCGATGTATACACCGCTGTTATCAAGTCTCACGGTTGCGTCCACACTGCCGTAATGATTGATTCCGCCGCCGGTTGGTTTTCCGATAAACACGGGATTATATGCAGACAGGGAGATTACAGCCCATACGCCCGATGAGAAGGTCATCTCACCGATGAGCACATACAAGTTTCCGCCAGACTTCACAAAATCATCGGCAAATTCGCACAGCGGATCAATGACGTTGGAACTTCCGCCGGTGTTATAACGCAGGTCGATAACAAGATTCCGATAATTTTTTTCTGCTTGTTTTACTTCCAATTTAGAAACGAAATTTGTCATATTGTATGTCGTACTGTTTTTACAGACGTTATACTGCACAAACAGCAGGTCGTCGTATTCGATATACCGATAATATTCATTGTTGATCCCGGTCTCGATCTCCGTATATCCGTCCATCGTTGACAAAGTGACATAAGTCAGATTGTAAATATCGAGATGGGGCTTTGCGGTATATTGCACCTTTTTTGTTTTTCCGTCCTTTGACAGCGTCAATGTGACCGTTTCGGTATTGACGACGCCGCACAAATATAGAATATCCCAGTTGTTAATACTAGAAGATAGCTTATATTGCATCCAAGACTCGGTCTCGGTTGAGATATAAGGTTTTAGCTTCTCGGTGATCTGTTCTCTGTTAAACCCATTGATTTTATCGATTCTCCAGCCGAGGCACTCTTTATGATCGATATCGGTTCTTACAATATACCATCCGTCGTCGAAGCTCTTGACTTCATAGGAGATCTCCCGGCGGTAACCTTTGTATATACTCTCAAGGGCTGCTGAAGTGTGGGCATCGCCGATCAAAGCCGCCAGTCTTACGATTTCATATTCAAACTGTGTACGCGTCATACCATCGAGTTTTTCTTCAAGTGCTTCAATCTCAGCATGAAAATCGTCTCTTGAAATACGGTGCCAGGCATCGATATGATTATAATCAAGCCATTGCTCAAGATAGTCGAGATCCTGTCTCATCTGTTCAACGGTCAGTTCATTATCCGTGTCAAACTGTGTTGCCGGCAGTGCTTGGATTGTCGTTGTTTCACATCCCGCGGAAAACAGCAATACCAGTGCCATCGCTGCCGCAATAAAACCCAACATTCTCTTTTTCATAATATCCTCCGGTTCCATTTCGATAATGCGTTTCTCTGCATTATCGTGTTTAACATGGTTATATCACAATTTCCACATCCTGTCAATATGACTCAGATATTTTCCGGCAAAAACAAACCCGCCCACGGCTTTCGCCATGGGTGTTATAAACTTGTGAATATAATACATTATGTCAATTCTGAAAGCGTTGCAAGCGACGCATAGCAGAATTTCGGACAGGTTATGTCTTACAGATATGATGTTTTCAGCTTTTATCAGTCAGAGATCCTTCGCTGTGCTCAGGATGACAACCGAATGCTATGATAAAGATCCCGCCCGCGTCTTCGCCGCGGGCGGGATCTTTATATCTTCAAACAAAAATGCCACTGTATACGGGAGAACGCAGTTTGCTCCTACATTATCTGGGGTATTTAATCGCCGCCTGGGCCGCCGCAAGGCGTGCGATCGGCACGCGGTAGGGCGAGCAGGAGACATAATTCAATCCGGTCTTATGACAGAATTCAATCGAACTCGGGTCCCCGCCGTGTTCGCCGCAGATGCCCAGTTTGATGGTCGGGCGAGTCTGTTTGCCGAGTTTAACGGCCATTTCAATCAATTTACCCACGCCATTCTGGTCAAGACGCGCGAACGGATCGGATTCATAGACCTTCTTGGCGTAATAGGCTTCGAGGAATTTCCCCGCGTCGTCGCGGGAGAATCCGAAAGTCATCTGGGTCAGATCGTTGGTTCCGAAGGAGAAAAACTCAGCTTCTTTGGCGATCTCGTCAGCGGTGACGGCAGCCCTCGGGATCTCGATCATCGTACCGACCGAATATTTCATGTCGATACCGGCCTCTTTGATGATCCTGTCTGCGTTCTCGACGACGATTTTTTTCACGAATGCCAGCTCGTTGACGTCGCCGACCAGCGGAATCATAATTTCGGGCACCATTTTCCATTCGGGATGGCGCTTCTGGACATTGATGGCGGCCTCGATGACGGCTTTGGTCTGCATCTCGGCAATCTCGGGGAACGAGACGGCCAGACGGCAGCCGCGGTGACCCATCATCGGGTTGAACTCGTGCAGATCGGAGATGATCTGTTTGAGTGCATCGACCGTCATGTCAAGCTCTTTTGCCAGTATCTCGATATCTTTTTCCTCTGTGGGCAGGAATTCATGCAGCGGCGGATCGAGGTAACGGATGGTCACCGGATAACCCTGCATGGCTTCATAAATGCCCTCGAAGTCGCCGCGCTGCATCGGCAGCAGCTTCTCAAGTGCCTTTTTACGCTGTTCCATGGTCTTTGCGACAATCATTTCACGCATCGCCATGATGCGGTCGCTCTCAAAGAACATATGCTCGGTACGGCAAAGGCCGATGCCCTCTGCGCCGAATTTGACGGCTTGCATGGCATCACGCGGTGTGTCGGCATTGGTCCGGACCTTAAGCTTGCGAATCGCATCGGCCCAGCTCATAAACGTCTGGAAGTCACCGGAGATCGAGGCTTCGACAGTCGGAATCGCCTCGCCGTAAACGTTGCCGGTCGTGCCGTCGAGCGAGATATAATCGCCCTCGTGATATACTTTTTTGCCGTCAACCGTAAAGGTCTTGGCATGTTCGTCAATCTTGATGTCACCGCAGCCCGCGACGCAGCAGGTACCCATACCTCTTGCAACGACTGCCGCATGTGAGGTTCTGCCGCCGCGTACCGTTAAAATACCCTGCGAAGAAGCCATGCCCTCAATATCCTCCGGAGAGGTCTCAAGGCGCACCAAAACGACTTTTTTACCGGCCGCATGTGCCTTAATCGCGTCTTCGGCACTAAAGCAGATCTGTCCGCTGGCGGCGCCCGGAGAGGCATTCAGACCAACGGCAATCGGCGCCGCTTTTTTCAACGCAGCCGTGTCAAACTGCGGGTGCAGTAAAGCGTCAAGCTGTTTGGGCTCGACCTTCATCACGGCCTCTTCCTTGGTCAGCATGCCTTCCGCCACGAGGTCGACCGCGATTTTCAACGCGGCGACGGCGGTACGTTTGCCGTTTCTGGTTTGGAGCATATAAAGCTTCCCGTTTTCGATGGTAAACTCCATATCCTGCATATCGCGGTAATGGTTTTCAAGCTTGTCCGCGATGGCCATAAACTGGTCATAGACCTCGGGCATAATCTCTTTCAACTGGTCGATGGTCTGCGGTGTGCGGATACCCGCGACGACGTCTTCGCCCTGCGCGTTCATCAAAAATTCACCGTAAAATTTCCTCTCGCCGGTGGACGGATTGCGTGTGAATGCAACGCCGGTGCCGGAGGTTGTACCCATGTTGCCGAACACCATCGACTGGACGTTGACAGCGGTACCCCAGGAATAAGGGATGTCGTTTTCCTTGCGGTAATAGATCGCACGGGGGTTGTCCCAGGAGCGGAAAACGGCTTTAACGGCTTCCATCAGTTGAACCTTCGGTTCAGTCGGGAAATCGGAACCGAGTTTTTCTTTATAGTATGCTTTAAATTTGACTACGAGGGTCTTCATATCATCCTCGGTCAAATCGAGGTCGAGTGTAATGCCGCGCTGTTCTTTCAGCGCATCAATAATCTTTTCAAAGTCCTTTTTGGAGAGTTCCATTACAACGTCGGAGAACATTTGAATAAAGCGGCGGTAGCTGTCATAGGCGAAACGGGGGTTTTTTGTGAGTGCGGCCAATCCTTCGACAACCGTGTCGTTCAGGCCGAGATTCAAAATTGTATCCATCATGCCGGGCATGGAGGCGCGGGCGCCGGAGCGCACGGACACAAGCAGGGGGTTTTTAGAATCGCCGAGTTTTTTGCCGCAGATATTTTCCATGGTGGCGAGGTATTCATAAATTTCTTTTTCAATTTCCGGCGCAATTTTCTTGCCGTCTTCATAATACTTCGTGCAGGCCTCGGTGGTGATGGTAAAGCCCTGGGGTACGGGCATACCGAGGTTTGTCATCTCCGCGAGGTTGGCGCCTTTTCCGCCCAAAAGCTCGCGCATTTTTCCGCTCCCCTCAGAGAACAGATAGACAAATTTTTGACTCATTCTTTTACCTCCAAAATTATTGACTCATACGGTCATGTAAATAACCGTATTATTATATCAGGTTTTTTGCCGTTTGAAAAGACTTTTTGTAAAAATTCATACTAATTCACTATGGATTTATATTTATTCATCGCCAATTGACAAACGCCTGCCCCTCATTTTACCGCAAAAAGCGACGCTGCAGGTGAGAACCTGTGGTCATATGCACCGCAATTTCTACAGGTCTCGCTTCCGAACGCGCTTTTCCGAGCATGGTATTACAATTGGAATCCGCACTGCATTCGCGTACAATCTCGTGCTATCCTCATTTTACCGCAAAAAGGGCGGCGCTAATCAGCGCCGCCCCTTTCTTTTATAAATCGCTTTGCAGCCCCATAGTCAGAAGAATCTCATGACCTGAATACCGTTGGATACAAACCTCACTTCACACAACAGAATACAAAAACGCCTTTTTTCTTATAAACCGTCTCGCAGTTGCCGTACACGCTTTTCAATTTTGCCTCGGTGCTCTCGGCCCCATGCTTTTTCAACGTGACGACATAAAACTTCCCGCCGGGATTCAGGTGGTCAATCGACTCCTCGTACATTCGGTAAGTGACCGCTTTCCCCGCATGGATCGGCGGATTGAGCGTAATCGTATCGAAAGTACCGGAAACATTATCAAAGCAGTCGGATTTGACCGCCTTTGCTCCCACGCCGTTTGCTTTTGCATTCTTGATTGTCAATTCGACCGCCGCCCCGTTGACATCGGCCTGCGTCAGTTTCAGTCCATAGGTTTTTGCCAGCACAATTCCGATCACCCCGTAGCCGCAGCCCAAATCGAACAGCGAACCCGACAGCGGCGCAATCGCGTTCAGCAAAATTTCGGTGGCAGGATCAATATGCCCTTTCGAAAACAACCCGGCGTCGGTCGTAAAGGTGAATTTATTTTCCCGGAAATAATAATCGAAATCCACGATTTCGTGTTTCAGGTTCTTGTCCTCGGTAAAATAATGGCTCATTCTCCAATCCCCTTTGCAGTGACGTCGAACGCATCCGAAAGATCGGGGCCGATCTCGGTCGGGTCGAGCGAAAACCGATCCTCAAGCGGCATAAAATAGGCGAGCAACGTCCATCCCCAGAACGGGTTGAGTCCGTTTCCGGTTCTGCTCTCGGTATTAAAATATTCCCTGTCGCCGATTTCCTTCACCATTTGAAAAGTCTTTTCGGCCACTTCCGAAGCCAACGTATGATAGCCGTATTTGTGCAGCCCGTGGAAAACGTAATAGTTCGTCGGCACCCAGGTCTGCGCCCGCCATCCGCAGCCTAGATCTTTCGGCAGTTTTTCCTCGGTGTAGCCGGAGTCGTTCGCCGCCAGCGCGGGAAACGGCAGCGGACGGTAAAACTCGGCGGGGTTGGTCAGATGCTCTTCCACCATTCGCTTGGCCTGCCCCGGTGTGGCGATTCCGGCCCACAAAACCGCGTAAGAAGCGATTGATTTGATTTTGATCTGTTGCCCTGTACGCTGATCCAAATCGTAAAAATACCCGTCCTCTTCATTCCAGCAGTATTGCTGCACCGCCAAAGCAACCCGGTCGGCTGTTGCCGCGAATTCGGCGGCGTCATCGGGATGCCCTTTTATTTCGGCCACACGGGCAAAAGCGCGGCATTCACGCACCAGATAAGCATTCAGATCAACGCCTTCACAGAAGCAGTCATGCCACCAGCCGACCCGTTCATGCTGATTGTCCATGCCGGTATGCGGTCCGCTGTCCCAGACCGAAAGGCCGTTGCGGTTCGGATCACGGTCACACAGCCAGTAATTCAAATACTTTTTCATACGGCTGTAATATTCCGCCGTCAAAAAATCGAGATTTCCGTCTTTGCGGTAAATCAACAGGCAAATCTGCGCCAAAAAGGGCTTGATATGCTCGCTGAGCTGTGCGTCGCACCCTGTCGAACTGCGTTGAATGTGCCCGTTCGGTTTCTGCAGATCGAGAAAAATCTCGACGCCGTTTTTCGGATAACGCGTGTCCCAGCCCAGATAAAGCTGAATAATGCTCTCAAAATACTGATCCCAGTCATAAAGCGTCTCATAGGAATATCCCGTGAAATATTGTTTCCCGGTGGTCTGTTCGGTAAAAATCCCACGCGCCCGCATCACGCGGTCAATGCGCGAAAAATCCGATTGAAGCGATTTAATATCAAACATGTTTATCCTCCGCCGAATGTTAATAAATTCATTATATCAAACGAAAAAATTTGAATCAACACATGTTCCCATATATTTCAGCTATTGTTTAAAAATGTTATTTGAATTATGGTCTAAACCCTTTTCATGTCTTGCGTTATATGGTATAATTATTTATTCCATGTTGATTTTACGGGAGAGGAGGACGAGTCCTTGACGGATACACAAAAATCACCTCACGGCGGACACCGCAAACGTCTGCGCGACCGGTTTCTGCGGCACGGATCGCGAGAATTTTACGACCACGAGCTGCTAGAACTCCTCCTTTTTTACGCCCATAAACGCGTCGACGTCAACCCGACGGCGCATAAACTGATTGAAGCGTCAAACGGATTTGACAAATTGATTTTGGAGGATTCCGAAAGAACCGGAAAAACGGGTGAGCTGCTGCGTTTATGTGCGGCATTCGCCCCCACATACTTCGAAGATAAGTGTGACTGCATCCGGGGCATGCGCAACTTCAACAGCCCGTCACTGGTGCTCCAGTATGCGCCCACCGTCTGCGGCGATCCGAACCTGCTCCGAATCCTGTGCCTTGACGCCAAGATGTCGTTAAAAAACCTCGTCACAGTTCAAAACAACTTCGAAGATAGCGCCGCGTGTTTTCACGATGTTTTTTTGGCAGCCGGCACCTGCGCGGCGGCGCATGTCATAATCATTCTCTCTCACGGTGACGGAAATCCCTCTTATACCCGTTCCGAAATTTTGGCCATCGGCGATTTGCGCACCCGGTTTTCTCACACCTCGGTCCGATTGGCAGATGTAGTTTTATGCTGTGACGGCAGCGCCATCGCCGCCTCCCGGTATCCGCTGCTCTCAGAGGAGGATACCCTATGAACCTTCTGACGAAAGAGCGAACTGATTTTTTGCGCCGCCTGCTCGCTTTCACATCGGCAGACAAAGCGGTATCGGACAACCTTTGTACATCGTTCGGTTCTTTTTCCTCGATTTTTGAGGCGCCGCCCGAAAAACTGATGCGTGTTGCAGGCATGACCGAAGAGAGAGCGGCACTCATCGCCCTTTTACCGGCTATTGTACGCAGAGCGCTCACCGAACGCCATCCCCTGCCAAAACGCATTGACGACCCCGCTTTGGCCGACCACCTCACCGCCCGTTATTTTGCCCTTTCCGAAGAAATGCTGACGGTGATCTTCGCCGACAAGAGCGGTAAAATCCTCGACCTGCGCGAATACGGGGATTTGCACAGCGATACCGTCAGCACACGCATCTCATCAATTGCCGAAACAGCGGTTGCAATCGGCGCAAATCAGTTGATTTGGGCGCATAATCACCCCGGGGGCTTTGCAATCCCGTCGGCAAACGATAACGCGGCGCTCTCAATGATCCTCGCCGCCTGCCGCGACCTCGGCATCACCGTCTACGACCACATCATCATCGCCGACGACGACTATGTCTCCATCAAAGAAAGTGTAAAAGAGCGTACGAATGAAAGATAAGTTCATCCTCAAATCCGAATACAAGCCCACCGGCGACCAGCCGCAGGCCATCGATAAGCTCATCAACGGCGTGTTGGCGGGTAAAAAAGAGCAATGCCTGCTCGGTGTCACCGGCAGCGGCAAAACCTTTACGATGGCCAACGTCATTGCGGCGATCAACCGCCCGACGCTGGTGCTGGCACATAATAAAATTCTGGCCGCGCAGCTCTGTTCGGAGTTTCGGGAGTTCTTTCCCGACAACGCGGTTGAGTTCTTTGTCTCCTACTACGATTATTATCAGCCCGAATCCTATATCCCCTCGACCGACACTTATATCGAAAAGGATTTGAATATCAATACTGAGATTGAAAAACTGCGCCACAGCGCCACAACTTCTCTGTTCGAGCGCCGTGACGTCATCGTGGTCTCGAGTGTCTCGTGCATCTACGGTCTGGGCGATCCGCGCTTTTACGGCGAAATGGTCATCTCTCTGCGTCCGGATATGCAGATGAAGCGCGACGAACTGATCAAAAAGCTCGTCGCCGACCACTACGAACGCAACGACATCGCCTTTGAGCGCAATAAGTTCCGGGTGCGCGGCGACACGGTCGATATCTTCCCGGCGGCCTCGGGCGAAAACGGCATCCGGGTCGAGTTCTTCGGCGATACCATCGAACGGCTGACCGAATTTCAGGCGGTCACCGGTCAGCGCGTCGCCACGCTGTCTCATGTCGCAATCTATCCGGCTTCCCACTATCTGATATCGTCGGATGTCCTCGAGGATTCACTCGCTCGAATCGAAGCCGAGATGATCGAACGCAAAAAATGGTTCACCGACAACGGCAAACTGATCGAAGCCCAGCGCATCGAACAGCGCACCCGTTATGATATGGAAATGCTGCGTGAAGTCGGCTACGTCAAGGGCAGCGAGAACTATTCCCCGATCTTCGAGGGCAGGAATCCCGGCGAACCGCCGTATACGCTGCTGGACTATTTCCCAAAAGACTTCCTGTTCTTCGCCGACGAATCGCATATGTCCCTGCCGCAGGTGCGCGGCATGTACGCAGGCGACCGTGCGCGTAAGACCAACCTGATCGACTACGGATTCCGGTTGCCGTCAGCCTACGACCATCGCCCGCTGATGTTCGATGAGTTTTACAATAAACTCAATCAAGCGGTTTACGTCAGTGCGACGCCCGGCCCGTTCGAACGCGAAAAATGCCCTGAAGTCGTCGAACAGATCATCCGCCCGACCGGTCTGCTCGACCCGAACATCGAAGTCCGCCCGACCGAGGGACAGATCGACGACCTGATCGCTCAGATTCACAAGACCGCCGAAAAAGGCGAACGGGCGCTTGTTTTAACCATGACCAAGAAGATGGCAGAGGATTTGACCGCTTATCTGACCCGAATGGATGTCCGCGTCAAGTACCTGCACTTTGAAATCGACACCATTGAGCGCATGGAACTCATCCGCGATTTCCGTCTGGGCGAGTTCGACGTATTGGTCGGTATCAACCTGATGCGCGAGGGCTTGGACATCCCCGAACTGTCGCTGGTGGCGATCCTCGACGCCGACAAAGAGGGATTTCTGCGCGCGGAGACCTCGTTGATTCAGATCATCGGACGCGCCGCCCGAAACACCGAGGGCAGAGTCATCATGTACGCCGACAACGTCACCCGTTCAATGGAGGCCGCCATCAACGAGACCTATCGCCGCCGCGGCATCCAGACCCGATATAACGAGAGCAACGGCATCACACCGCAGACCATCAAAAAGGGCGTGCGCGGTATTCTCGAGATCAGCCGCACCGAACAGGCCTACAAGCAGGCGGCGGACAAACTGACCGCCAAGGAGCGCCAGAAGGCCGTCGACGAGCTCACCGCCCAGATGAAACAGGCCGCCAAACTGCTCGATTTTGAACACGCCGCCTTCCTGCGCGACAAGATTATCGAACTCCAAAAGCAAGGTGAGGCAGAAACGAAGATGAACAAAAAATGAGTATTTTTTAATGATATATGACATTCTGTTGTCATGTTTTATATGGTTAATTAATAGGGAGCACGTCACGATTGACCGAACGCTTTTGATTGCATCATCCCACCTCTGTAGGGAACGGTCTTGACCGTTCCGAGCGGGTGACAGCCCGCGAATAGATGAAAGGAGGATATCGTGGATTTGCCGAATCGTAAACTTCCACGCCTTCGGGGTTTTGATTATTCCAGCCAAAATTATTATCATGTAACAATATGTACATGCGGTAAGAAACATCTTTTCGGGACGATCGAAGAGTTAAATATTTTCGGAAAGATAGCGCAGCAGGAATTAATTAATATACCATCGCATTTTAAAGGGGTAACCATCGACAAATTCGCGATTATGCCAAATCACATTCATGCAATCATTATTATTGGATGTAACAAGGAAACGGAATGGTCAAGACCATTCCCTACACTACCTGCGATTATTGGCCTTTATAAATCCGGTGTATCTAAAAAAATTCACGAAATCAGGCCGGGAATCGAATTATGGCAAAAATCATTTTACGATGAAATTATTCGGAATGAGCAAGGTTACCGGGAAATATGGGAGTATATTGACGGGAATCCACTTCAATGGCAATTAGACAAATATTACACAAATTCTGTGTAGGGAACGGTCTTGACCGTTCCGATAAACCACGCCCCGTAGGGAACGGTCTTGACCGTTCCGATAAACCACGCCCCGTAGGGAACGGTCTTGACCGTTCCGATAATTATTTAATCAGGAGAACAATTACCGATGAGAAAAAACACCATCTATATCAAGAGGCGCACGCGCCTTTGATTGCAAGGAGAAAATATGCGAAAGAATACAATCTATATCAAGAGGCGCACGCGCCTTTGATTGCAAGGAGAAAATATGCGAAAGA
>DAOSWV010000002.1:0-71756 GCA_035380125.1 Oscillospiraceae bacterium | reverse complement strand
ATACAATCTATATCAAAGGCGCGAAAGAGAATAACCTCAAAAACGTCGACCTCGAAATCCCGCGTGATCAATTAATCGTCTTCACAGGCGTATCGGGCAGCGGCAAATCATCTTTGGCGTTTGATACCATCTACGCCGAGGGTCAGCGCCGCTACGTCGAATCGCTGTCGTCATATGCCCGCCAGTTTTTAGGGCAAATGGACAAGCCTGAGGTCGAGCAGATCGACGGCCTCTCTCCGGCCATCTCGATCGACCAGAAGACCACGAACAATAACCCCCGTTCGACAGTCGGCACGGTCACCGAGATCTACGATTACCTGCGCCTTCTCTATTCCCGCATCGGTATTCCGCACTGCCCGATCTGCGGTGCAATCATCAAGCGTCAAAGCGTCGACCAGATCGTCAACCGCATTATGGAACTGCCCATCGGCACAAAGATTCAAATTCTTGCGCCGATCATCCGCGCGAAAAAAGGTGAACACGTCAAGGAACTCTCGGGCGCCTCGCGCAGCGGTTTTGTGCGCGCCCGTATCGACGGCTCCATCTACGATCTTTCCGAGGAGATCTTCCTCGATAAAAATAAAAAGCATACGATCGAAATCATCGTCGACCGTCTGATGATCAACGAGGAGGCTCCGAGCCGCCTCTCGGGTTCGGTCGAGACCGCAGCGGCGCTGTCAAAAGGGCTGGTCACGGTACTCTACGACGACGATCAGGAGATGTTGTTCTCCCAGAATTACGCCTGCCCCGAACACGATATCGGCCTCGAAGAACTGACCCCGCGCGCGTTCTCCTTCAACAACCCCTATGGGGCCTGTTCCAAATGTTCCGGCCTGGGCATTTTAATGAAAATTGACCCGTCGAAGGTCGTTCCTGCGCCGCTGCTCTCAATTCGCGAGGGTGCCATCCGTGCCGGCGGTTGGAATTACGATGCCGGTGGTGTATGTCAGATGTATTTCGAGGGACTTGCATCCCACTACGGCTTTTCACTCGACGTGCCCTATCACACGCTGCCCGACAAAGCCAAAGAAGTTTTAATGTACGGCACCAACGGCGAAAAAATCCAACTGCGCTATAACGGCGCGGGGGCACATACGAGCTATATGCACGATTTCGAGGGCATCATCAACAACCTCAACCGCCGCTATGCCGAAACCACAAGCGACTATTCCAAAAAGGAAATCGAGTCGATGATGAGCAGTGAGGAATGTCCCGAATGCCGCGGAGACCGGCTCAAGCCCGAAATTTTAGCCGTGACCGTCGGCGATAAGAATATCAGCGATCTGTGCAAACTCCCGATCACCGATATGATCGTGTTCTTCGATAACCTCAAACTCTCCAAAACCGAAATGCTGATCGCCGAACGCATCATCCGGGAAGTCGAGACCCGCCTCGGATTTTTGCGCGACGTCGGTCTGGAATATCTGACCCTGTCGCGTTCAGCCTCGACCTTGTCGGGCGGTGAGGGGCAGCGCATCCGTTTGGCCACACAGGTCGGCTCAGGCTTAACCGGCGTTTTATACATCCTCGACGAACCCAGCATCGGCCTGCATCAGCGCGACAACGCCAAACTGCTCGCCACGCTCAAAGGGCTGCGCGATCTCGGCAACACCTTAATTGTTGTCGAACACGACGAGGAGACCATGCGCGAAGCCGATACCATTGTCGACATCGGTCCTTTCGCAGGCATTCACGGCGGCGAAGTGCTTTACGTCGGCCCACCGGCGGGATTGAAGGACTGCAAAAACTCCCTGACTTCCGACTATCTGTTCGGACGCAAGGCCATCGAAGTGCCCTACCGCCGCCGCAAGCCCATCGGCCAATTAAAAATCATCGGCGCGGCGGAAAACAACTTAAAAAATATCGACGTTGATATCCCGCTTGGGGTCATCACCTGCGTCACGGGCGTGTCGGGCAGCGGCAAATCGTCGCTGGTCAATGATATCCTGTTTCGCTACCTGTCGCATGAACTCAACGGCAGCAACCAGCGAGCGGGTAAATTCGAGCGCATCGAGGGTATTGAACAGCTGGACAAAGTCATCGATATCGACCAGTCGCCGATCGGCAGGACCCCGCGCTCCAACCCGGCCACTTACACCGGTCTGTTCACCGATATCCGCGATCTGTTTACCCGCACGCAGGACGCCAGAGCGCACGGCTTCGGCCCGGGGCGGTTCTCGTTCAATGTGCGCGGCGGACGCTGCGAAGCCTGTCAGGGCGACGGTATTATTAAAATTGAAATGCACTTTTTGCCCGACGTCTACGTTCCCTGCGAGGTCTGCGGCGGCAGACGGTATAATAAAGAGACCCTTGAAGTCAAATTCAAGGGCAAGAACATCTATGAAGTGCTAGAGATGACCGTCGACGAAGGCGTCGAATTTTTTACAAGCATTCCGAAAATCCACAAAAAGCTGAAAGTCCTACAGGAAGTCGGCCTCGGCTATATCAAACTCGGACAGTCAGCGACGACGCTTTCGGGCGGGGAGGCGCAGCGCGTCAAACTGTCCGCGGAACTCTCGCGCCGTTCGACCGGCAAGACGATTTACCTGCTCGACGAGCCGACCACCGGCCTGCACACCGCCGACGTTCACAAACTGGTCGAAGTGCTGCACAAACTGGTCACCGGCGGTAACACGATTGTCATTATTGAGCACAATCTCGACGTGATCAAAGTCGCCGACCACATCATTGATCTCGGCCCCGAGGGCGGCGACAAGGGCGGCGAAGTGGTCGCCGTCGGCACCCCCGAGCAGGTCATGAAATGCGAAAAGTCTTACACCGGCCAGTATCTCAAACGCGTTTTGAAAAAATAGATAAATCCGAAATCCTGTTCGCCTCTTATCTCCCTTGTCAAAGGGAGGTGGCGTGCGTATCCGGTCGCACGACGGGGGGATTCAATTTATTGTTATTTCTTCTCGATATGTTTTAAAATCCGCTCCTGATTTTTAATCAGCAGATCGATTTTTTCATGCAGATCGGCGAGGATCAACTCGTTTTTCAAATTGACCTTGTAATCGTTCTCGGCGCGGGCACGGTCTTTTTCCTCCTGCCGGTTCTGACTCATCATAATCAGTGGGGCTTGAATTGCCGCGACGCACGACAGCAGCAGATTGAGCAGAATGAACGGATACGGGTCGAATGCGCCCGTATAGAGCAAGATGTTGAGCACAATCCACACCAGCATCACACCCATAAAACTGCCGATAAATCCCCAGCTGCCCGCGAATCTGGCGACCCCGTCCGCCGCCCGCTGCCCAAACGTCCCCTTTTCCTGTTCGGCGTCGATATTCAAAGAGACCTTTTTCTCGAGCAGCAGATGCATCAGCTGTTCGTCGCCGAGTTCCTGATCGGTACTCTTAACCAGTTCGTGAATCAGCTTTTTCTTGTTTTGCATCAAATCACCTCATAAGAAATAAAAAAATGGAATATCGTAGGGGCGCACCTGCGTGTGCTCCCGCGTATTTTACGGAATCTCGGGCGCACACGCAGGTGCGCCCCTACACTTGATAAAACGGCGGGCCCAAAGGCCCGCCGGTATTTCTTAACTCTATATGGTTTGATCCGTGCCGTATTTGACGGTCACAGTGCGGTTCTGCGGAGTCAGTCCCGTCATTGCGATGGTGAACGCCTTGGGGTCGCCCTGAATCGAACCGCGCATATTCTTGGCATAGTGATGGGTGCGGAATCCGCCGTCGACAATGAATTTCACATGATTATCGAACGTATAAGCCGCGTGCCCATGGTTGAGGAAAACATAATCGCCTTCACGGGTAAACATATCGACACTGTCGCTGGCCAAAATTCCGCCCGCGTCGAACATCAGTTCCAGCTTGACCGGGATGTTGTCGCAGCCGCCGGCAGTCAGTTCGATCTCAAGCTTTTTATCGTACATGCGAATATCGAACGAGACGTCAAAATCCTGCATACAGACGTCAGCGCGCTTGGTATGGTCCATCTCACGCCAATTCGACGTGCCCTGCGGCACTTCCAGCGGACGTTTATAGCCCCAAGTTTGGTGGTAAGTCAGGCGATAACCGCCGTCGATCGGCGTCAGGGTCTGCGGTACAAACTGTGCCAACGGCCCGAAGAAGGAACCGGCGAACCGGATATACATGCGCTTATCGGCAAACTGCAGTTTTGCAAATAACGGGCGTTCTTTGACCAACGTCAACGTCGCATCACCCTCGCGTTTACGCAAAATGCCGCTCTCGACAAAAAGCTTTTCGTATTCAAACGACGGTTTCAGCGTCTTCTGCGCCAACATCTTTTGTTCAAGTGCGGGATCCATCAAGAACGGAATCATCGAGCAGGCGTGACCCGTCTTTTTCAACAGATAATCGGCGACCCACGCGAATTCGGCATTTCCGGTGATCAGCGCCATCCGCAGGTAATTGTCTGTGTATTTTTCAAACGGCGGTTCGGTGCCGAAATCCTGCCGTGTCGAATTCATCGTGTTGATCGTATCGTCCGGTTCGATGTATTTCAGCACCATCATCAGGTTGCGGGTGACGTGGTCAAACATCTCGGGCATATTCAGTTCTTTGCCGATGATAATCAGGGAATTGTTGCAGGCGATGTTGTAAACACCGGCGCTGCGTTCGGTATATTCGCCGTTCTCGTCATTATCGATACCCTCGGCGAGGAATTTATTGAGATGAATAAGGCATTTCTCATCGCCTAAAATATTATAGCAGTATGCCAGCGCCGAACTGACGACCCAGCGATGGTTGGGTGTATGGAATCCGCAGTTGACCATGGCACGGGCGCTGCGTTTTAAAAATTCGCGTATCATGTCGCCGACTTCTTCTTCGGCTTCGGTGTGTTCGGTGAATTTCTGCAGCAGCAGATAGGCCGGCGCAAGGTTCTGAATCGAAAAAGCGTTGCTGGTGGAATCATGGAAATTGGTCTCCATCAGGTCAATCGTTCCGTCGTCGTTGGTATGCGCAAGCGAATAAGCCATTGCGATCTTGGCTCTGTGCAGCAGTTCCGAATTCTTATACCATTTGGTATACGGGTTATAATAAGCGGTGACAAACGTGGTGGCGCAGCCGCAGCCCTCGCCCGGCTCGTTAAAGCCCTTGGCGAAATTCGGCACCACGCCAAAGCACTCGCTGTTGTCGTCCAGACATTGGGCGTTGAGCAGTTTCCCGACCGCAAGTTCAAACTTGGGCAGGGATTCTCTGAAATGATTTAACATATCATTCTTCCTTTCTTCCCCCGAAAAGGTTCGCAAAAAGTATATCACCCGCAATGGGATAAGTCAACCTGAAAAGGATCGGTGAACGCTTGAAATTTACGGTGATCTGCCCTGAAAATCTCGAAAAAGTACAAAAATATACCTATGAAATGGACCGATCTCTCAAAGAGCGGATTCAATTTTTGCCGTCATCTGCATCAGCTTCGGAATCGACTTCAATCGAAACCGATTTGCTGATTCTTTTCGATGAAAAAGAGTCGATCTGCGATAACAGTATCTGCGATTCAACTGTCGACAATACTTTCATTCCGAAGGCAAAAATCACCGTTGTCTGCGGCGATGGCATCCGAGGCGATCTGCGCTGCGGGCTCGGAACGGACTGCGTTCTGACCTTTTCGAGTTTGCAGAAAAATCATCTGCAAATTTGCCTTCTGCACCCGGTTCGCTGCCTTGACGGCCATCTTTGCGAACCGTTTGAATTTTCCTTCCGGGGCAGCGTCGGCAACGCGTATCCGCTGCTTGCGGCGGCAGCGGTAAAAATTCTATGTTCATCGGTCCGTAAATTACCAGAGTAAAGGTCCCTGTGCGTGCAAAACTAAGAGCGAGCCCGAAATGGCTATTTTCAGCTTTCGGGTACGTTTACGAAGGGAGTAAATGAAAGTGAGTAATAAAAGCGGCAACAGCAAAAATGTCCGTGACACCTTGAATCGTTTCAAGATGGAATCTTCCAAGGAACTGGGTGTCGACCTCTCCAACATCGACACACTTACCACTGTCCAGGCCGGATCGGTCGGCGGCAGAATGGTTCAGAAGATGATCAACATCGCTAAGAACTCTTAGGTAAAACTAAACGAACTTGCAACGGCCTTCTGGTCGGCATCAAACGCGAAAGCGGGAGTTGCCTCTGCCGTAAGGATATTTCTGGCGGGGTTGATTGCAAAACGGGTGGGACTAACGTCCCCTCGCTTAGGAGAACGGGCTTCTGCCCGTTCTCTTTTTTTCGGCGGCGGGCAGTGCCCGCTCACAAACGCGTCAAGGAATCTGCTATCCGTAAACTTGATAGCGCGTGCTTCCGACCTCGGTTCTTTTCGGTAGGGAGCGACGCCCCCGTCGCTCCGTCGGCATGATACCGGATTCAAACGCGTCATAAAAATTGCTGTCCGTTAACTTGATAGCGCGCGCTTTCGACCTCGGTTTTTTCGGTAGGGAGCGACGCCTCCGTCGCTCCGACGGCATGATGCTCGGTGTTTCTCTGTAGGGAGCGATGATTCGGCGCTCAGGCGGTGCGGGCGGCCACATGGGCCCGCCCCTACGGTATATCATTCCCGCCGCGCAACACCGCCCCTCTTCTTATCAATTCCTTATCATTCCGGTTATAAAGCCGTCCCGAACCGCTCGATGTCGGTAAATGAAATCACTTTCCCGCGCGAAAACAATTTCCGCGGCGGAAGCGCGGCCAATCCATACATCCCCGACAGCGTATGGCAGGCGGCGATAAAATCGGTCGGGTCCACCTCCGCAGGTACGGCAACGGCGGGCGGAACTGCGGGCAATGCCCAATCTACAGTCAGTCCGGCGGCAAAAAAATCCGGCGCGTTGGTAAAAATCACGGCGCGCTCAATGATTTCCGCAGGCGGCGCACCGAGACCGGCCAGCCCCGAAAACGAGACAATCATATTACAATCGGAAATCGCCCCGAATCCGGTTTCCGCATCGATCAGCACCGTCTCGCAAAATCGTTCGAAACGCATTGCGAGCGACAGGTCGCCTGACGGCTCGATCACACCGACCATCCCGCCCAAATAACAGGCGCAGCGCAGCGCCGTATTCAACAAGACCTCTTTGATAAAATTTTCAGGCGAAAAATAGATAATTTCAGGCAAACGAAAGCCGCCCGCAACCGGACGTGGACTCATAAACGGACGCATCTGTTCAAACAACAGTGCTTGCGCCTCACCGTCACGGCCGGACCGCAGAAAAATTTCATAATACCGCACTGCTCCGACGCGGCATTGCATCAGCTCAACACTGCTGCGCGCGGGCTGCCCTCTCAAAAACGCGGGCCGCGCGATTCTCAAAATCCCAAACACCGCTTCACCTCTAACCCGTCGTTCTTATCAGAATATGCAAAAATGAATAATGATAAGCCGCTTTCACAGGTAAAAGCGTAAAATTCCCATTTCTTTCACCCGCGCCCTCTCCCTTGCCCCGATTCTGCAAATATGTTATATTAGTGAAAAGGAGGCGAGCGCTTGCAAAAGGTCTTGAGCTTAGTCCGCAAAGCGGTACAGGAATATGATATGATCGCCGACGGCGACAAAATTGCGGTCGGCGTTTCGGGCGGCAAAGACAGTATGCTGACGTTAACCGCCCTGGCGGCGCTTCGCCGTTTTTACCCCATAAAATATGACGTTATTGCCGTGATGATTGATCTGCGTTTCGACGGCACAGAGACCGACACCACGGAAATTCAAAGATATTGCGACTCGTTAGGCGTGCCTTTCTATGTCAAACGTACCGAAATCGGCCAAATCGTCTTCGACATCCGCAAGGAGGAAAACCCCTGCTCGCTCTGCGCCAAAATGCGGCGCGGCGCGCTGCACGATTTCGCCAAAGAACTCGGCTGCAACAAAGTCGCCCTCGGCCATCACGCCGACGACGCCGCTGAGACCTTTTTAATGAACCTGTTTATCGAGGGTCGCGTCGGCTGCTACAGCCCGGTCACTTATCTGTCACGCAAGGATATCACGGTTATCCGCCCGCTTTCGTGGATGCGCGAATGGGAGGTCTCTTCGGCGGTCAAGCGGCTCGGCATTCCGGTATTAAAAAATAAATGCCCGCACGACCACGAAGGTCAGCGCAAACAGACCAAAGCGTTTTTAAGCGAACTCGAAAAGACCCGTTTCCCCGAAGCCCGCGAACGCATCCTCGGCGCCATGCGCCGCGATCACATTTCCGGCTGGTGACCGACACCATTCCCGAGCGCGCAGAGGTTGTTCCTCATTATAAAAAAGTCCGATCTCCAAATTCCATCATTATTCCCCTTAATTCGACACAGATAAATAGTGTTAATTTAATAAAATCATATTATGGCAATATATGGTTGAACTTTTAAAATGGCATGGTATAATATGGTTATCCTACAAATATTTCTCAAGGAGGCTGCTTATGATTGTAAGATAACATCATTCATTAAATAATAAATTTAAAAGGGGAAAAGCAAATATGAAAAAAATCTTTATGATCATCCCGATATGTCTTTTACTTTTTTGTGCTTGCGGACAAGGAAATGTAAACGGCACTATGTCTTCATTATCGGAAATCTCCTCGGAGAGTGCAGCCACTGTTTCTTCGGTTAACTCTACTGCCTCTTCAGAACAACTAGCATCTCAAATTTCTGTGACCCCGGAAGAACTTGATGCTATCTCTGAAAAATACCTGTCAGAATCAGGATATGAAGCCATGGGTTGTTGGGGTGATGTTAATTCGTTCAGGGACGAACTAATATTCCGATTGGATTTACAACTAGATTCAAAGTTTCACTGTTCCGATAAAACAGATGTAGTATTAGCTTATTATACGCTGCTTGATGAGGTCGATTGGTCCGATTGGGATCATAGAAAAATCTACAACGCAAGAATTGATAAGGTTATATTAGGTGATCTAAAAATCGGTGACGAGGTGACTATCGGCGTATACGGAATACAGGGAACAGGTTACGGATATTTAAATGCCGGAACCCTCCCCGCTTCAACGGGTGACCGTTGCTTCGGATTTTTATTCAGAGGACACAACGATCCCAACAAAGCCGGAAAAAACACCGGAATTCAAGACGATTATTACGATCTCGGAAGTGCTCACGCGGCGCTGGTGGAGGAAATCGGCGGAAAAGATCGACTGATATATTTATCCGATATTCAAGGTGGTCAGTGGTTCACAGAAAAGCGTCTTGATGATCTTCTGCCCGATCATAATTACACAGTCGTTACTCTTGACAGCAAAGCCGATCCGAATTATCCGACGATGACAGCTGCCATCGTCGACCCGGAACCGATTGAGCAAGCTCTTGCCGCGCTTTATCAAGACGTCATCTCAACGGTGGATTTTTCTTATTATGGATCGGCTTACGGTCTGCCGAATTCCCAAGTAACAACGATAAATTAAATTACGAGGTAGCTTTGCCACCCCGTAATTTTTTCTGTCAGATAAATGCTGATTTGACTTACGCGATATTGTTCTCCTCGGGCTTTCCGAGGAACTGGCTGCGATAGAGGTCGGCGTAGAAGCCGTTCTGCGCCATCAGTTGCTCGTGCGAACCGGTCTCGACGATGTCGCCGTGATTCATCACGAGGATATTGTCGGCATTGCGGATCGTCGAAAGCCGGTGCGCAATGACGAAACTCGTTCTGCCCTTCATCAGCCCGTGCATGGCCTCCTGAATCAACACTTCGGTGCGGGTATCGACCGAAGAGGTCGCCTCGTCCAGAATCAGAATCGCCGGGTCTTTCAGCACCGCACGCGCAATGGTCAGCAGCTGCCGCTGACCCTGTGAGATGTTACCCGCGTCTTCACGGATGATTGTGTCGTAACCGTCGGGCAGTGTGCGGATAAAGTGATCGGCGCAGGCAGCTTTCGCGGCTTCGACAATGGCCTCATGATCCGGGTGATCCGACCCATAGGCGATGTTCTCCTCAATGGTACCGTTAAACAGCCAGGTATCCTGCAGCACCATGCCGAACAGGTCACGCAGTTCTTCACGATTCATTTCGGCGATATCAACGCCGTCGACCGTGATCTTGCCGCCGTCCAGTTCATAAAACCGCATCAGCAAATTGACCAACGTGGTCTTGCCGGCGCCGGTCGGCCCGACGATGGCGATGGTCTGACCGGGTTTAACGTCGAGGGAGATGCCGTGAATCAGAGTTTTATCGGGGTCATAACCAAATTGAATCGAGTCGAACCGGACCTCGCCTTTGGGCTGTTCGAGTTTCGGCGCGTCCTCAGCGTCGGGGCTCTGTTCGGGCTGTTCCAGCACCTCGAAGACCCGCTCCGCGGCGGCCATGGTCGACTGCATGATGTTGACAATCTGCGCCACCTGTGAAATCGGCTGATTAAACTGGCGCGAATACTGGATGAACGCCTGAATGCTGCCGATCATGATCGTGCCCTTGGAGGCGATGATGCCGCCCGCCACACAGACCCCGACATAAACGATGTTGCCGATAAAGCCGACCATCGGCATCATACTGCCGGACACAAACTGCGCCTTCCAGCCGTTTTGATAGAGTTCCTCGTTGCTGCGCTCAAATTCCTCGATAGCGGTCTTCTCATAGTTATAAGCCTTGACCACATTGTGGCAGCCGTACATTTCCTCGACGTGACCGTTGATCTGTCCGAGGGATTTCTGCTGTCCGCGGAAATACTTCTGGGAGCGTTTTGTGATAAAAATCGTAATCCCGAGTGATAACGGCAGCGACGCCAGTGTAATCAGCGTCATCGCCCCGCTGATGGTCAGCATCATATAGAGGATACCGACGATCATCACCACCGACGAAATGATCTGCGTCAGCGACTGCTGCAGTGATCGGCTGACCGTGTCGACGTCGTTGGTCACGCGCGACAGGATATCACCGTGGGATTGGGAGTCGAAATATTTGAGCGGCAGCTTGATCAGTTTGGCATTGACGTCGCTGCGCATCTTAAAGACGACCTTCTGCGTGATACCCACCATCACAAACACCTGAATGAACATGCACACGGCAGCTGCCGTATACAGCGCGATCAGCGTGAGGGCGATTGTGCCGAGTTCGGAAAAATCCACCGTACCGCCGGTCTCGGCGATATTTTGAATAATCTCATCGTAATATTCCGCAGCCAGTGCCATATTTCCCGCCGGAGAATCGTCACTTTCGGGCATATTCTTCAGTAATTCGACAATCTGCCTGAACGACTCTGCCTTTTGAGCGTTGTCGGTGCACTGGGAGAGCGGCGTAATCCCGTAAGCTGTCATCGCCGCCGCAAACTGCGCGTTGTCCTCGGCCTCGGTCATCATCGTGACCGCCGTCTTGGACATATAGCCGACCATCAGGGTGTTGGTGGCGTTACCCAAAATTTTCGGCGTGGTCAGCGAAAACACCGTCGAAGCAATGGTCAGCACCAGCACGACGATCAACGCAAAACCGTGCGGTTTCAGATATTGAGCCAGCTTTTTGAATGTCCCCTTGAAATCCTTTGCTTTCCCGCCGGCCATCATACCGTGGGGGCCCATGCCGGGTCCACGCATGGCACGCTGCTGTTTATATTCGTTTCCGTAATTCTTTTCACGCGCCGCCATCTCAGCCCACCTCCTTCGCAAGCTGCGAGGATGCGATCTCACGATAGATATCGCAGCTCTTCATCAGCTCTTCGTGGGTTCCGATACCGGCAATTTGCCCTTCGTTCAGCACGAGTATCCGGTCTGCATTCATAATCGTATTAATGCGCTGGGCAATAACGATGATCGTCGCGTCTCCCGTGTCTTTTTTCAGCGCCTCGCGCAGCATCGCGTCGGTTTTGAAGTCCAACGCCGAAAAACTGTCGTCAAAGATGAAAATCTCCGGTTTCTTGGCGATTGCCCGGGCAATGGAGATGCGCTGCTTCTGACCGCCCGAAAGGTTGGTTCCGCTCTGAGTGATCTCGGCATTCATCCCGTCTTCGCGGCCCGAGATGAATTCCTCGGCCTGTGCGGTTTTAGCGGCTGCCGCCGCCTGTTCGTCTGTCACATCGGGATTTCCGAACTTGATATTGTCCATGATCGTGCCGGTGACCAGTTTTGCGGTCTGCGGCACAAAGCCGATGCGGCTGTGCAGATCCGCCTGAGTCATCTCACGCACATCGGTGCCGTCGACCAAAACCTGACCGCCGCTGACGTCAAAAAAGCGCATCAGCAGCCCGCCGATAGTAGACTTGCCCGAGCCGGTGCCGCCGATGATGGCCACGGTCTCCCCGCGCTTTGCGGTAAAGCTGATTCCGGATAAAGTCGGCTGTTCCGCACCGGGATAGGCAAAGGTCACGTTGTCGAATACGACCCCGCCGGTTTTCTCGGGGCTGACGGGGGTTTCAGGGTCATGAAGCGTGTTTTCGCTGGCCAGCACCTCCCAAATACGCGCACCGGAAGCGGCGGCTCTGGGAAGCATCATAAAGATAAATCCGAACATTAAGAACGAGAACAGAATCTGAATCGCATATTGGATAAACGCCATCATTCCGCCGAGATCCATCTCGCCCGAATCAATCAGCGGGCCCGCAAACCAGACGATGCCCAGCTGCGTCATGTTCATGATAAGCATCATCAGGGGCATCATCACACCCATGACCCGCTGCGCTTTCAAAGAGACATCGGTCAGCTCAACATTTGCTTTTTCAAACCGCTCGGTCTGGCGGTCGTCACGTCCGAACGCCCGGATCACCCGAACGCCGGTCAGCCCCTCGCGCAGCACCAAGTTCATCTTGTCAAGGCGCTCCTGCATCTGCTTGAAATATTTCGTCGTCAGCTTGATCACAACCGTGACGATGATCAAAATCACCGGAATCGAGACCGCTAAAATCCAGGTCAGCTTGGTGCTTTTTGCCGAGCCCTTGATAATACCGCCGATCATCGTGATCGGGGCGGAGACCATGATGCGCAGCATCATAACCACGAATATACCCATCTGCTGAATGTCGTTGGTCGAGCGGGTAATCAGGGAAGCCGTCGAAAAGCTGTCGAACTGGGCTATGGAAAACCCTTCGACCTTGTTAAAGACCATGCTGCGCAAATCGCGGGCATATCCCGTGCCGATGCGCGAAGCCAGATAACCCGCCGTGACGGCCGCCACCATGCTGCCGAGTGCCACCAACAGCATCTGCCAGCCGATCTGCCAGATATACGGCACATCCTCTTTTAAAACGCCGTTGTTGATAATGTCGCTCATCAAATCAGGCAGTGTCAGATCGGCCATGCACTGCGCAAAAATCAGCACGATTGTCACCACAATCATCCAAGCATATTTCTTTAAGTACCTGAACAGTTTTATCATCTGTAATACATACCTTTCTGCGTTTCGCGCCGCAGTTCAGTTGTGCGAAACATAATCAGATTATATACATTTATCGGCTGTTATGCAACCCAAATTTACATAACAATCATATTATATATCATTCAAATATGTTAATCCTGTGATGATTGCAAAGGCAACCCGCTTTGTGTTATACTGATTTAACGCTTCGGCAGCCGTATCGGTGCAGCCCGGGTGGTATTATAATTCACACTGTGCGGCAACGACATTCACAAGCGCAATACAAATAACAGGGTATTTTATGAATAAATCAAACACAGAGAAAATCAAAGGCTCGGCATTTTTATTTTTTGCTTCCCTGATCTGGGGCTCGACATTTGTAGCCCAAAGCATGGGAATGGATTATATCCAACCGTTTACTTTCAATGCGGTCCGGTTTTTTATCGGCGGATTGGTTTTATTGCCGGTCATCGCGCTGTTCCGACGCGAACCCAAAGCGCTCTCCGCCGAAGATATCGCCAAAAAGGCAGTCGACCGGCGCAATCTGATTTGGGGCGGTGTCGTCTGCGGCGTATTGATTTTTGCAGCGACGGGTCTGCAGCAGATCGGTTTGGTGTATACAACTGCGGGCAAAGCGGGATTTCTGACCGCGCTGTATGTTGTTCTCGTTCCGATCATCGGTCTGTTTTTCAAAAAAAAGCCGAGTATCTTTTTATGGTTCGGCGTTGCCTTCGCGGTTACAGGCTTATATTTTTTAAGCATGAATGAACAGTTCACACTCGGAAACGGCGACCTGCCGGTGTTAATTTGCGCACTGATTTTCTCGTTTCAAATTCTGGCTGTTGATCATTACAGCCCGCTCGTCGACGGCGTTAAATTGTCCTGCATTCAATTTTTCGTCGCTTCTGTTCTTTCAACAGTCACGATGTTTTTGTTCGAAAAGCCCGATCTGACGTCAATCTGGTCGGCGCGCATGCCGCTGTTATACACCGGGATTTTGGCCTGCGGCATCGCCTATACCTTCCAAATCCTCGGGCAAAAGACCACGCCGCCCGCGGTGGCCTCGGTCGTTTTCGGTCTGGAATCGGTTTTTGCGGCTGTTTTTGGCTGGCTGATTTTGAACGAGCAGCTTACGCAACGCGAACTGTTCGGCGCAGGCCTGGTGCTTGTCGCCGTCATGCTGTCGCAGATCACACCCAAAAAGCGAGCCAGACTCCAATCCCGGAAAGCTTCGGCTAAACTTTGATCTTTCACCGTAATATTCTCTTTTCGGCAAAATTTCCGAAAAAGCTTGACAGCATTTTGAAGCTGTGTTACGATTTCCACATTATTTATTGTTTCGGGGTATCCCGGGACAATGGTAGAGGCGCGGCCGCTATCAGTACTCCGTAAAATGTCAGGGCAAGACGCGGAGAAAAGGAGCTGCCGCCGAAGCGCCGGATTGTCTGCCCGACATCCGCCGCTGGGCCGACGCAGAATATGCGTCGGACTGTCACGAATGTGGAGTGCTATCATTGCCGAAAACCGCCTTATGGCTGTGCACGCAATCCACATCTGCGTGTACGGCCTCTTCAATATTTTGAAGGGAAGAAATTGATGAGAACAAGAAGAGAAAAAAGAACCCGTCTGCTGGTATTCGCACTTGTCTGTGTGATGGCTGCATCGGTCTTCGGCATGGTGATGGGTGCGAGTGAAACCGCTGCACCGAATACCGATGTCATGACCGTGACCACCATCGCCGCACCCGAAGAGAGCGTTGCCGATACGGCCGTTGTCGAGACGGAACCCGCTCCGCAGAGCAACATGTACGCCACCTTCTGGGCATTGGTACCGCCCATCGTCGCCATCGCGCTCGCTCTTTTGACCAAAGAGGTTTACATCTCCCTGTTTATCGGTATTCTGACCGGAGCGTTGTTTTACAGCAACTTCAACCCGATGGGCACCGTCACCTCCATTTTCGAGGTCATGAGTGAAAAAGCCGGCGACCCCTGGAATGTCGGTATTTTGATTTTTCTGGTCATTCTCGGCATCATGGTCTCACTGATGACCAAGGCGGGCGGTTCGGCTGCATACGGCAGATGGGCCGCTAAAAAGATCAAAACCAAAGCGGGTGCCTCGCTTGCCACCGTGGGTCTCGGTGTCTTAATCTTCATCGACGACTATTTTAATTGCCTCACGGTCGGCAGCGTCATGCGTCCCGTGACCGACAAACATAAAATCTCCCGGGCAAAACTGGCCTATATCATCGATGCGACCGCAGCACCGGTCTGTATCATCGCCCCGATTTCGAGTTGGGCGGCAGCGGTGACCTCTTCGACCGAGGGCACGAATATCGACGGTTTTGCGATGTTCATCAAAGCCATCCCCTATAATTTCTACGCCATCCTCACAATCGTGATGTTGATTATGATCACACTGTTGAACTTCGATTTCGGTTCGATGAAAAGGCACGAGGTCAACGCGGCCAACGGCGATTTGTTCACAACCGACGCCAGACCCTATACCGAAGAACAGGCAGTATCCGAAAAAGGAAAGGTTCTTGACCTGGTGATTCCGGTCGTCCTGCTGATCGTCTGCTGCATTTTAGGCATGATCTATACCGGCGGATTCTTCGAAGGCGCAAGCTTTATCGAGGCCTTTGCCGGTTCCGATGCCTCGGTAGGCCTGGTTCTGGGTTCTTTTGCGGCGTTGGTGCTGACATTCCTTCTCTACATCCCAAGAAAAGTGATTTCATTCAAGGAATTCGCAGCCAGCATCCCTGAGGGTTTCAAGGCGATGGTTCCGGCAATTCTGATTCTGGTCTTTGCGTGGACGCTGTCCGGCTTCTGCCGTGACTGTCTGGGTGCCGGAGAATTTGTCGGCGGTGTGGTCGGCAACAGTGCAACCGCAAGCGCTTTCCTGCCCGCAATTTTGTTCCTTGTAGCCTTGGGCTTGGCCTTCTCAACCGGCACCTCCTGGGGGACGTTCGGCATTCTGATTCCGATTGTCATTGCCATCTTCCCCGAGATGAGCGAAATTCTGGTCATCACCATCTCGGCGTGTTTGGCCGGCGCGGTCTGCGGCGACCATGTCTCCCCGATCTCGGACACCACCATCATGGCGTCCGCAGGCGCACAGTGCGACCACATCAACCATGTCTCGACCCAAATGCCCTATGCCTTGTTGGTCGCCGGTGTGTCGTTTGTATGTTATATCGCCGCCGGTTTCCTGCAAAATGCTGTTATCATGCTCCCGATTTCCATTGTTTTAATGGGCGGCTTACTGCTGATCATGTATTTTTCGCAGAAAAAGAAAAGCGCTTAACACATCCCGATAAAGCAAGGGCCGGACGGTGAACCCGTCCGGCCCTTTGCTTTATCACTTGTCATATTTCCGTGCGCCTAAAATATCAAACGCCCGATAGAGCTGTTCCAATAACATAATCCGAAACAGTTGGTGCGGAAAGGTCATCTGCGAAAACGACAATTTCAAGTCAGCTGCCGCCTTGACCTCGTCGGACAGCCCATACGAACTGCCGATCATAAAGTTTAAAGCATTGATGCCGTTTGCAGAAAGTTCCGCAACCTTCTGTGCAAAGGCCTCCGAAGTCATCTCTTTACCCTCGATGCATAGAACGATGTTATACCCGTTCTTTGCTTTCTCAAGAATCTTTTTGCCCTCTTCAATCAGCTGCCGGTCTGCGGGTAAATCGTTTTTCGCCCCCAGCTCGACGATCTCCAGACTGCACGAAGCCGAGAGCCGCTTCTGATATTCTTTCTGCGCGTCGCGCAAAAAGGGTTCTTTAAGTCCGCCGACACAAATCACTTTAATATTCATAGCATTTTACCTTGCGCGACGCGCTTGCGTCCGCGCAGAAAGGGTTCTTTGAGTCCACCGATACAAATCACTTTAATATTCATAGCATTTTACCTTGTGCGACGCGCTTGCGTCCGCTCAAAAAGGGTTCTTTGAGTCCACCGATACAAATCACTTTAATATTCATAGCATTTTACCTTGTGCGACGCGCTTGCGTCCGCGCAGAAAGGGTTCTTTGAGTTCACCGATACAAATCACTTTAATATTCATAGCATTTTACCTTGTGCGACACGCTTGCGTCCGCGCAAAAACGGTTCTTTTAATCCACCCACGCAAATAATTTTAATGTTCATAAAACTGAATAATGCTTTGCTGCAGCCATAGCCGGAGCGACATGCAGTCCGAATTCCCCGTCCGCTTCCGCACCGCATTCGCAAAGTTTCCGGTTTACGGTGTCAAACGCCACGTCGGGCAGATTGTTTTCTCTTGAAAGATGCGCCAGCACAAAATTTCTGGTACCGCTATGTAACAAAATCGCCGAGAGTGAGGCACAGTCCCGGTTTGACAAATGCCCTTCCGCGCCTAAAATGCGCATTTTTAGCCAATAGGGGTAATTGCCCGCGCGCAGAATATTCTCGTCATGATTGGACTCGATCACCACGGTTTTACAGCCCGAGAGCGCTTCGACAATCGTATCGCTGCGGTGTCCGAGGTCGGTACAGACGCCGATGCGTCCGCCGCTTTCCGTCTCGATCACATATCCGCAGCTGCCAGGACAGTCATGCGGCGTCTCGAACGGCGTTACAAAAAAACGCCCCACGCCGATACCCTGTTCGTCAATCGGACAAAGCATCGCTTCCGGTCCGACGATTCCCTCAAATAACAGATTATCGATGGTCTGTGCAGAGGCGAAAATCGGTATATCGGGCAATTTTTTGGTAAGTACTTTCAACGCGCTGATATGGTCATTATGCGCATGGGTAACAAAAACCGCCCGAATCCCCCGGACGGGGAAATCGAGCGACTTCAATCCTTCGGAAATGGCTTTAAAATTCCTTCCGGCATCGATCAAAATCCCGTCGTCACAGCCGCCGATATAACAGCTGTTACCCGAACTGCCGGAGAATAAAGTGGAAACACTGTCCATTAATTTGCCTTTTTCAATGGTTTCTCGCCGTTCATTTGCGCTTGTCGAGAAGGCGTTTCTTCTCCGTTTTTGGATGCGGAGATCCGCGTGATGTCCGCTCCCAGCGCCGAGAGCTTTTTCTCCAAAAATTCATAGCCGCGTTCGATATAGATGATGTCTTCAACTTCTGTTGTGCCCTTTGCGACCAGTCCCGCAATCACCATGGCCACGCCTGCACGCAGATCGGTGGCCCGCACCGTCGCACCCGTCAGATTTTCGACGCCTTCAAACACGGCGGTTTTTCCGTCGACCTTGACCATTGCACCCATCCGAGCCAATTCCTCGGTATAGCGGAACCGGTTATCGGTCACACCTTCACTGATGACGCTGGTGCCGTTGGCGATGGCGCACAACACGCCCGCCTGCGGCTGCATATCGGTCGGGAAACCGGGATGCGGCTGAGTCTTGATGTTAACGCGCTGAAGACGATCGGCACAGCGAACCCGCATCCAGTCGTCCTCGTCGATGATCTCCGCACCCATTTCGGTAAGCTTGGCCGAAATGGATTCAAGATGTTTGGGGATAATATTTTTGATCAGAATGTCGCCGCCGGTCGCCACTGCAATGGCCATAAAGGTGCCGGCCTCAATCTGATCGGGAATGACGCCGTAAGTGGTGCCGTGCAGATACGGTACGCCGCGGATTTTAATGACGTCGGTACCTGCGCCGCGGATATCCGCGCCTGCCGAGTTTAAAAAGTTGGCCACATCAACGACATGAGGTTCTTTGGCCGCATTTTCAATCACAGTCAACCCGTCGGCTTTGGTCGCCGCCAGCATGACGTTGATCGTACCCCCGACCGTGATGTTGTCGAAATAGACCGAATTCCCAACCAGCCGTCCGTTCTTGGCGATGGTCTCGATAAAGCCGTGTTCCACGCTGACGGCCGCACCGAGTGCTTCAAAGCCCTTGATGTGCTGATCAATCGGGCGGGAGCCGAAATCACAGCCGCCGGGCATACAGACCTTGGCTCTGCCGAAACGACCGAGCAGCGTGCCGATAAAGTAATAGGAGGCCCGCATCAGCTTGGTCAGTTTATAGGGAATTTCCACGTTTTTTATAGTGGATGAATCTATCTCAATGGTCTTTGAATCGATATGGGTGATCTTGGCGCCGAGTCGGTCGTAAATCTGCATAAAGACGTCGACGTCCCCGATCTGTGAGAGGTTCTCAATACGGCACGGCTCATCACACAGCGATGCCGCCGCCAAAATCGCGACCGAAGCGTTTTTATTTCCGCTGATCTCGACTTCGCCCGAAAGCCGCTTGCCGCCGTTGATAACAAATTTGTCCATTCTGTTACCTTCCCGTGTGAATTTTTCAAAGCGCAAACGGTTTATCACCGGGTTAAAAACCGTTCTCGCCGTATACACAAATCTATGATACCACATTTCCAATAAAAGCGCAAATATTTAAGAAAATTTTTACCGCCGTGTTTTACACGACCGTATTCTCATTGTACCCAGTTTTTCGGTTTTGCAATCAGCTTTTCGTTGACAAAACGCGCCGCCGATGGTAAGATGTTCCCATCTTGTTTTGTGAAAGGAACGCAAATTTGGAACAGCTGACTTTTCTGGAAAATTGCGCACAGCTTCCGCTTATCATAAAATATCTGATCGTACTCGCCATCGGTTTTGTCCCGGTATTCGAAATCCGCCTTGCGATGGTCGCGGGAACCTGTTATTTGGGACTTGGAATTGTCGAGACGTTTATTTTCGGTTTAATCGGAAATCTTCTGCTGATTTTTCCGATGGTCATTTTGGGCAGAACACTGATCAAATGGCTCGAGACGACAAAAATTTTGGGCTGGTTCGGACGCTGGATGTCGGGCCGAACCCAAAAGAAAATGGATCGAATCACCACGCTGACCAGCATCGGCTTATTTTTCTTTGTTGCAATTCCGGTACCGGGTACCGGCGTGTTTACCGGCGGACTGATTGCCTCGTTCATGGACGTGCGGCTGAAAAAGGCATTCCCGTCACTTGCGATCGGCGCTGCCGTAGCCGGTATCGCCAGTATGATTATTTACGCACTGCCCGTCTATGCGGGGCTGCACGGCAGTACGAGTATTCCCTGGTTTCGATAAATCTTTAATATAAATCGCACTCACGATAAGAAAGGATCGTAAACACTATGGAAAACACGCAAAAGACCAAAATCGCCATCATCGGCTGCGGCGGCATCAATCGCTGGGCGCATATGCCGGCCTACAAGGAGATGAAAGATCTCGTTGAAATCGTCGCGGTTTGTGACATCAAACCCGAAAAGGCCGAGATTATCGCCAAAGAACTCGGTATCGAAAAAATCTATACCGATTATAAAGAGATGCTCGACACCGAAAAACCGGATGCTGTCGACTTGTGCGTGCCGAACTATCTGCACTCGATCATGGCCGTCTATGCGCTTGAACACGGCATGCACGTCTTTTCGGAAAAACCCGACGCCGTCTCCGTCGAAGAGGTTTTAAAGATGAAAGCCGCCGCCGAAAAGAGCGGCAAGGTACTCATGGTCATGCGCAACAACCGTTACCGCCCGACCGCGGTATTTGCGAAAAAATACATCGCCGACGGTAAAATGGGCGAAATCTACGCCGCCCGCTGCGGCTGGCAGCGCCGTCGCGGCATCCCCGGCAAGGGCGGCTGGTTCACCACCAAAGCCCAGTCCGGCGGCGGCCCGTTAATCGACCTCGGCGTACATATGATCGACCTGGCCATCTGGCTGATGGGCAATCCGGTGCCGGTCGCGGTCACCGGCTGCACCTACAGCAAATTTGCCAATCTCGGCGATATCACCGACTCAATGCACTCGATGTTCGGCGAAGTCAATAAAAACGGCGTTTTTGATGTCGAAGACCTTGCAATGGGCTTTATCAAATTCGATAACGGCGCCTGTATGCAGATCGAATTCTCCTGGGCATCAAACATCGGAAAAGAGCGCAATTTTGTCGAGCTTCGCGGCACCAAGGCAGGCTGCGAAATTGCCAGTGACAACGGCCTACACATTTTTACCGAAGAATACGGCAAAACCGTCAACTACGACCCGCTTGTCAATGACGAAAAAGGCGTTCCGCAGCACGAGGCCAATCTGCGCCATTTTGTCGACGTGCTGCAAAAAGGCGTCACGCCGGACTTTGTCCCGCAGCAGGGCGTTAACATGATCAAAATTCTCGAGGCCATCTATAAATCCGCCGCCACCGGCAAAGAGGTTATTCTGTAAAATACAACTATAACTAGATAAGGACGGGCAAAATGCCCGTCCTTATTTATTATTAAACCGTTTTATATTTATGGTATTTGAAATTTGCCTTGAAAAACCTCAAATATTGCTTTAAATCTATCATTTATTCTATATGGATGATCACCGCCGGAATAATACCATACTCCGTCAATTTTCACACCGATATATACATACTGTTGAAATTTGTAACCGCCGAAACCAATCTCGTTAGGCATAGTTCTAAAATCATAGTTCGAAAGAATTTGAACTAATTCATAATAATCCTGCTCCGAAACAGAACGCTTTGAGAGAAGCGTTGACGAAGGTGTTTCATCGACAAAAGGCGTAAAATCAACCTCATATCTATGATAGGCGACTTCCAAATCCGGTGTAATTGTATATGAATGATATCTGTCGTCTTTTTGATTAACATCGTTATAAAATACCATGATCTTATCAATATTCAGTGGTTCCCGTTCATAATCATATGAATCAATCTGGTATTTTTTATAAAATGCCTTAATCATCTCAGCGCTTTGCGGCTCATCGAAAATAATAAATATATCATACGATTTAATATCTTTATAAAGAAACGGTGTGCCCATATGAGAAATCGATAGTTTGGAATTGAATTCCTGATTCGCTTTTTGTATCAGTGCCTGAATTGTCTCATTATCCAGAGCATTATTAAGGTATATGGTAATCCCTCGTAAAAAAGATAAATCGGTGCTCCGCCCTTTCCCATAGCAATTTGAAATTTCGTAAATATTGCTTTGATTATTAAATAATTCAATCCATGGCAAAAAGAAATTGTCACTTTCGAATTCACCAAGTGGAATACTTTTCGTTGCCCCATAAAGTTCCGCTTCATCTACTGCCTGACCCGCATAAACTAGTTCAACACTCGGGTGCATAACGCATGAACTTGCATATGGTGCAAGAACAGTTGAACCTGTATCTTGTTTTATCTGTTGAGCTAATTCATAAAAATCAAACGTATATGGTACATTAAAAGTATATAAATACTTGTGGTTTTCAATCGTCATAAGAGTCGAAACACAATCAAGTTGTGCTTTATTATAAGATGCTATCGGATAAGGGAGCGCACCAATCCACAAATCGTTATAAAAATTTATCTCATTATCACTTTCCATATATTCCGTTTCATCAATATTTACGACCTCGAATTCTTTTCTAAAGGCATCTATTTGATCTTTAGATTGACTAAAATACACTTCATGACTCTCTTCAACACTATTATGCATTAGAATGTATTGAACATCATCCTCGTGCCCCTTAAAAACCTTCAATATAACCCTTGAAAGGTCTATATATATTTCTGATGTTTCAGCGCTTCTTGAAGTTACAGAATCCGCGGATATAATTTCGCTGTCTGCCTTCTCATCAGCGATTCTCGAAGTTAAAGAAGATGTAAAATTGCTACTTGAGATCACGCTACTAATTTCAGAAGCGTTATCTGATGAATTCACACGACTACTATTTTGAGATCCATTTATATCTATTAAATCGCATGCAGCAAAAACTAAGACAACAATAACTAAAGCGCAGATGAAGCGTTTCATATTTACCTCCCGATTTTCATTGGGCTATTATAAATATAACAGCATTCCTATAATTTGTCAATCTTGTCATAAAAAGAACGACCCCTTGCGGAGCCGCTCTTTTAATCATTTTCACTTTCTTACTTTGGTTGATCGTTTCTTATATCGCCTCTCCGGTCAATTTCTTGCAGCATTCCGCATACAAACCGGCCGTTTTTTCAATGATGTTCTCCGGCAAACGCGGTGCGGGTGTCACGCCGTCCAGTTTGTTTTGAATCAGCCAGTCCCTTACAAACTGTTTGTCGTATGATTTCGGCGATTCGCCTACGCGATATGCGGCGGCATCCCAGAACCGGCTGGAGTCGGGCGTGAATATCTCATCCGCCAAGACCAAGTTTCCGCTCTGATCCAAGCCGAATTCGAATTTTGTGTCCGCGATGATAATTCCCTGTTTGATTGCATAATCAAAACATTTTTCATATAGCCGCAATGAAATGTCGCATATTTTGTCGGCCAAATCCTGCCCGATACCCTCTGCCAGCTGTTCCAATGTGATGTTGATATCGTGCCCCTCGCTGCTTTTGGCGGATGGTGTGATGATCGGCTTGTCCAATTTTTCAGCCTGCTGATGCACGCCCGAAAACTTTAACCCGCAAAATTCCTCTCCCGATTGATACGCTTTCCACATGCTTCCGAACAGGTATCCGCGCACGATGATTTCAAAGGGCAGCATCTTGAGTTTTTTTACTTTGATTGTCCTGTCCTTAAAATCCTCGTGTTGAAACGGCGCGGGTAACTCGCAGAGTTCGGTTGCCACGAGATGATTGGAAACGATATCTTTCGTAAAATCAAACCAGAAATTTGAGATTTTGTTCAACGCGATGCCCTTTTTCGGAATTTTGCTGTCTAGTATCACGTCAAACGAAGATATCCGATCAGTTGTGACGATAACAAGCTCATTTCTTCCGATATCAAACACCTCGCGGACCTTACCGGACACGATTTTCGGAAACGGGATTTCTTGAAATTCGTTCATGTTGCCTCCCTTATATGAAAACGGTATAAAACACCGTTTTCATATTTTCACTGCGGGTTGATCGTATAGTTTGGTGCTTCCTTAGTGATATAAATGTCGTGCGGATGGCTCTCTTTGAGCCCGGCGTTGGTAATGGTCAAAAAGCGCGCTTTGGTTTGAAGTTCGGGAATGTCGTGGCAGCCGCAGTAACCCATGCCGGAACGCAGACCGCCCAGCAGCTGAAACACCGTATCCGAAATCGGACCCTTATAGGGAACGCGACCCTCGACGCCCTCGGGGACAAGCTTTTTGCTGCCGGTCTGGAAATAGCGATCCTTGCTGCCCTTTTCCATCGCCGCCATGCTGCCCATGCCGCGATAAACCTTGAAACTGCGGCCCTGATAGATCTCTGTCTCACCGGGGGCCTCTTCGCAGCCGGCCAGCAGCGAACCCAGCATCACCGCGTTTGCGCCCGCCGCAATCGCCTTGACGATATCGCCGGAGTATTTGATGCCGCCGTCGGCGATCACCGGAATCCCGGCTTTTGAAGCCTCGCAGGCGACGTCATAGACCGCTGTGATCTGGGGTACACCAATACCGGCGACCACGCGGGTCGTGCAGATTGAGCCGGGACCCATGCCGACCTTGACGGCATCGGCGCCCGCATCGATCAGGGCTTTTGCGCCCTCACCGGTCGCGATATTGCCAACGATAATCTGCGAATTTGAATAGTGCTTTTTAACATTTTTCAGGCAATCAAGAATATTTTTGCTGTGTCCGTGCGCCGAATCGAGTACCAAGACGTCCGCGCCCGCTTCGAGCAATGCGCCGGAACGGTCGAGCACGTCATCGGTCACGCCGATGGCCGCGCCGCAAAGCAAACGTCCTTTGGTGTCGCGTGCGGAATTCGGATACCTTGTCGCCTTCTCGATATCCTTAATCGTGATCAGGCCTTTTAATTCACCCTTATCGTTGACCAGCGGCAGCTTTTCGACTTTATATTTCTGCAAAATCGCCTTGGCCTGTTCCAAACTCGTGCCGACCGGTGCGGTGATCAGACGGTCACCCGGGGTCATGACCTCGCGGATGCGGCTGTCGAAGTCGGACAAAAACCGCAAATCGCGGTTGGTGATCAGGCCTACGAGCTTTCCGTTTTCGCAGATCGGCACGCCGCTGATCTTAAATTTTCCCATCAGCTGATCGGCCTCATAAACAAAATGGTCCGGCGAGAGGAAAAACGGATCATGAATGACCCCGTTTTCGGATCGTTTGACCCGTTCCACTTCGTCGGCCTGTGTCTCGATAGGCATATTCTTATGAATGATTCCGATGCCGCCTTCGCGCGCCATTGCGATGGCGGTTCCGCTCTCCGTGACCGTATCCATCGCCGCACTCAAAAGCGGGGTATTCAGCATGATGGTGCTGGTTAGGCGGGAAAACAATTTAATCTCCGTCGGAACAACGTCTGAATAGGCCGGAATGAGCAGCACATCGTCAAACGTCAGCCCCTGTTTGACGAATTTTTGATTGATGTCGGTATTGATCATATGCCCCACCCCTTTAAAATATTTTTAGTACTATAACACAACGCCCCCGCGTTGTCAATGAAAAAATCGAAAAATCTCATATCAATATTCTACCATGCGGCCGCATTTTTGTCAATTCGATTCCGCTTCGAGCATTTTCTTAAACCAGGTAAACGGTAGTGCCGCCGAAGTACCGTAATTGAGTCCCGACGGTTCGCCGTCATCGTCCCGGAAAAACTCATACGGTGAGCCTCCCACCCGATGTTTTTTGGTGTGTAAAATAAAATCATCCATCAAATCCCGCGCAGCCTCCGGCGAGACCGTATTCAGCGCATACACATACCAGCCCGTCGCCGTAGACCACCACGCGCCGTTTTGATAATTTCCCTTCGCCAGCCCGGGCGCGCACTCCCAAGCCGAATCCTCCGAAAAATCCCGGCTCTTCGGAACATGCCGGATATATCCATCTTTGACCGCGTCTCCGCTTCGATACGCCGCCATCAGCGCATTCGCCGCCGCTTTTGCGTCTTTTCCGACTAACACGCCGTAACAAATCGCACAGGCCGTACCCCAGACGTCGGGCTGCGCGCCGATTTCGGTCGCCGACAACAGCCATCCGGTCTCTTTTTCAAAAAACGTCTCCCTGATCGCAATAGCAAGGTTGTCTGCACGCCGGTCATATTCCGGGTTGCCGAGCGCTTTCGCCAGCAACCGCGCCGCCCAAAGCCGAAACAGCGACGGAAACAACAGTTTTCCGGTCTTGACAATCAAATCACAAAATCCCCAGTCGACCGCCCGTTTCGCCTCGTCGCAGGCGCAAAGTCCTGTTTCAGCGTCGATACAATAAGCATTCCAAACCGGCTCGGCCAGTGCTTCCAGTTCCTCTCGCACTTCGGGGTCATCATATTTCAGCAGATATTCGGCGGCCATACTCAAAAACAGGTAATTGTCGCATAACGGCGGCAAAAATCCGCAACGCCCGCACCCCTGATCGTCTCCCGACGAATAGGTACCCGGGAAAAACACCGGCTTACCGTCGTAATTGATATGATCCGCAACCGCGAAAGGCGGCGCCGATAAACCGTTTGCCAGCGTTTTGGTCTCGGGTCCGTTGACCCCGTGCCGGGCAATGATTTGGATATACCGCTTCCAATCTTCGCGTGAAAACAACCCGCTCTCGGCCATCATCGCGCAGTCGCGCACCCAAAAACTCGGGTATTTCCCATCCCCGGACGGCACCGCAATCCGCATGATCTCCGATTCTCTCAGGTAATCACACTTTTGCTCAAAGGTACACGCTTCCAATACCTCCGAAGCCATTTGTTTTAAATAGTCCAGCCGTTCCCGATCCGTCATATTTCCTCCGTCAAAGTTCGCATAGAATCCGCGAAATGATCGAGTTGCTAACCAAAAATCCCTTCGGTGTCAGCGAAAACCTGCCGTCTTTTTCCGTTGCCAGTCCGTTTTTTATCCAGTCTTTCATCGGCTTTTCAAGGTTTGCCGTTCCCTTTTCTCCGATCAACCGTTTCAGCTCATTAATCGCGATCCCCTCCGTCAGCCGCAGCGCCATGGCGATTTTCTCTTCGGCATTTCCTCCGTCACCATCGAATACGGTCTTTTGCGGGTTTTGCAAAAACCCCACCAGATCACGCGGATAATAAAATCGCCTTCCGTTATAAAAACTGTGCGCCGCCGGGCCGAGGCCGACATACGGTTCCAGCGTCCAGTATTTTAAATTGTGGCGGCTCTTTCCGCCCGGTTTGGCAAAATTCGAGATCTCGTACTGCGCAAACCCGTTTTCTTCAAGCGTTTCACATACCGCCAGATAACTGTCTGCAGTTGAGTCCTCGTCCGGCAGATTTAACTTCATGCCCGCAAACAGCGTTCCCTGCTCCACTTTGAGCAGATACGCGCTGATGTGGTCGAGCGGCAGTTGGCAAAGCGCTTTCGCTGTGTTTTTATCTTTTTCGGGTGTAGCATCCGGCAGCGATAACATCAAATCCGCCGAAATATGCCGAAACCCCGCTTGATATGCCGTTTCGACCGCAGATATTGCCTGTTTCGCATCATGCCGCCGCCCGAGTTTTTTCAAAACTTCATCGTCCAGTGACTGCACTCCGATTGAAATCCGGTTAAACCCGCCGTCAAACAGCGTCTTCGCCGCTTCCGGAGAAACGTCTTCCGGATTAGATTCAAGCGTAATTTCACTGTTTGTCTTCAATCGAAAGATCCCGCAAAGCTCGTCCAGCAGTCTGCACAGATTATGCGCCCCGAGCAGCAGCGGATTACCCCCGCCGAAATAGGCCGTGTCGATTTTTTCATCCCGATACGGTTCTGCGGCTTTTAAAACCGCTTGAATATACGATTCGGCCACGCCGTCGTCCGGCCTGACCGAATAAAAATCGCAGTAATGGCATTTCGAGCGGCAAAACGGCACATGGATATATAAGCCGGTCATTTCTTGCCCTCGGTTTCTATTTTTCGGAGCGTGTCGGCAAGCACCTGTGCCCGCAGTTTTTCCAAAACCGGATGGCACTTCGCCTCTTCGATTCCATAGGTCTGCTGAAGTTCGTATTCAATCGGAATCCATGTGGCGATATCGGCCTCGTTGTGAGAAATCACGGCCTCCATCATATCCAATGCCCGCCAGACCTTGGCCTCGATGGTCTTTTTTTCGGCCATCTCGTCGAACAACCCCGCAATCTCATCCTTTTTCTCGGTCGGCAGGGTCGCCGCAAGTTTCTGCACCACATCGTCCTCATGCGCGATATCCTTGTCGCTCTTTTGAAACGACGGGATGTCGCCGGTGACCGCCTCTCCGAAGTCGTGAATAAGGCACATTTTGATCACCTTATCCGTATCCACACCGTCGAGGTCGCCCGCCAGCAGATAGGCCATCGCCGACAGCCGCCAGCTGTGTTCGGCCACGCTCTCGGCCCGTCCGGCGGTGGTAAAATTGTGTCGGGTGTAGCACTTGCACTTTTCGATCTTGCTTAAAAAATCGAGGAATTTTCGTTCATCCAACTTTACGACCACCTTTCGAAGATTTATAAAACTTTTATAAAATTCTACTCGTCCAGCTTCAGCACGTTCATAAACGCCTCGGGCGGCACTTCGATGCTGCCCAGCTGGCGCATCTTCTTTTTGCCCTCTTTCTGCTTTTCAAGCAGCTTCTTTTTACGGGTGATGTCGCCGCCGTAGCACTTGGCCAACACGTCCTTGCGCATAGCTTTGACGGTCTCGCGAGCGATGATCCGGCCACCGACCGCCGCCTGCACCGGCACCTCGAACATCTGCCGCGGGATATTGTCTTTCAGCTTTTCGACCATCCGACGCGCGCGCCCGTTGACCCGCTCGGCATTGACGATGAACGACAACGCGTCGACGATATCACCGTTCAGCAGAATATCCATTTTCACCAGCTGCGCTTCCTTATAGCCCTTGAATTCATAATCCAGCGACGCATAACCCTTAGTACGAGATTTTAACGCGTCAAAAAAGTCGTAGATAATTTCGTTCAGCGGCAGTTCGTAGTGGATGTCGACACGTGCGGCGTCGAGATAGTGCATATCCTTGAAAATACCTCGCCGGTCCTGTGCCAGTTCCATAATGCTGCCAACGTATTCCGAAGGTGAAAAGATGTGCGCGTCGACGATCGGTTCCTCGGCTTTTGAAATCAGCGAAGGATCGGGATAATTGGTGGGATTATCGATCATTCTTACGCTCTTATCGTTCAGTGTCAGCTTGTAAACAACGCTTGGGGCGGTCGTAATCAAATCCATATCGAATTCGCGTTCAAGCCGCTCCTGAATGATCTCCATGTGCAGCAGCCCCAAAAATCCGCAGCGGAACCCGAATCCGAGCGCCTTGGAGGTCTCCGGTTCGAAAAACAGCGCCGCATCGTTCAATTGCAGCTTTTCCAACGCGTCGCGCAGGTCGCCGTAACGCGCCCCGTCCGCAGGATAGATGCCGCAATAAACCATCGACCTCACTTTTTTATAACCCGGCAGCGGCTCTTTGGCGCGGCGTTCGGCGCTGGTCACGGTATCGCCGACGGCCACGTCGCGCACGGTCTTGATCGAAGCGGTGATATAACCCACCTCGCCGGCCTCCAACGTCGGGGTCGGCTGATGTTTCGTCGGCAGCATCACACCGACTTCGGTCACGTCGAATTCGGTACCAAGTGCCATCATTTTAATCGTATCACCGATTTTGACTTTGCCGTCGAACACCCGCACATAGATGATAACGCCTTTGTAGCTGTCATAAAACGAATCGAAAATCAACGCCCGCAGGGGGGCTTCGCGGTCGGCTGTCGGCGGCGGGCATTGATGCACGACCTGCCGCATCACCGCGTCGATATTGATATCGTTTTTGGCTGAAACCTGCGGCGCGTCCTGTGCCGGAATGCCGATGATGTTTTCAATCTCCTCAATCGCGTCCTGCGGCCTTGCCGACGGCAGATCAATCTTGTTGATGACCGGAATGATTTCAAGCTGGTGGTCGACGGCGAGATATGTATTCGCCAAGGTCTGCGCCTCGACACCCTGCGTGGCGTCGACGACCAACACTGCGCCTTCGCAAGCGGCCAACGACCGGCTGACCTCATAGTTGAAGTCGACGTGCCCCGGCGTGTCAATCAAGTTGAATTCATATTGCTGACCGTCGCAATCGTAACTCAAATTGACGGCGCGGGCCTTGATCGTAATGCCGCGTTCGCGTTCGATGTCCATATTGTCCAGAATCTGATCGGTTTTTTCGCGCACACTGACCGCGTTGGCATGCTCCAGAATGCGGTCGGCGAGGGTGCTTTTGCCGTGGTCAATGTGGGCGATGATGCAGAAATTCCGGATGAATTTCGGATCGACAGCCATTGATTTTCTCCTCTTTTTATTTCAATTTTCCCGCAAAACAGCTTGCGGGTTTATTTTTCAGCGTCTGCTGTGCAAGGTCACGGACCGCATCGAGCGTCACAGAGGCAATCAGCGCCCGTGATTGGCGTTCGGTGCGCTGCGGCAGACCCAGAATTTCGCGCCTGCCCATGTCCATAGCCAAATTATACGAGTTTTCGTAACCCATCGCAAGCCCCGCACTCGCCTGATTTTTCGCACGTTCCAGTTCTTCGGACGTGATGCCGTCCAAAAGGCCTTTCAACACGCCGTCAATCTCCGAAAGCGCCTGCTTTTTCGCCGCAGGCGAAATCCCCGCAGAAACCGTGAATACGCCGCCGCCGAGGTGGGCTGTGAAATAACTGTAAATCGAATAGGCCAGCCCCAAATCCTCCCGCACCCGGCGGAATAACCGGCTTGAAGCCGCACCACCCGCCGCAGAATTAAATAACGACATCGCGGCGGCCTGTTTGCTGCCGATCTGCACGCCCGGATAGGCAAGGCAGAGCTGAAGCTGTTCGGTTTTACGCGAAAAACTCACGGTGTTGCCGAAATTAAAAATCGGAGCCGTAAGTTGCATTTTCTCAAATCCCGTCTTTTTCAACGATGAAAACGCCTTTTCAAGCGCTTCCGCCACCCGGTTCTCATCGAAATTCCCGCTGACGGCCACGACGATGTTCTCCGGCCGGTAAAACTGTTCATAAAACGCCCGCAGATTTCCGCTGTTGACCCCGCCGACGCTTGCGGAAGTCCCGACGATGTTCCGCCCGAGCGGATGCGGCGTCCAGGCGGCCTGAAAGATGCCGTCGGCGGCCAGATCCTCGGGATCGTCGTTATACATATTGATCTCTTCCAAAATCACGCCCCGTTCGGTGTCGACGTCGGAAGCTGCGAAAACCGGGTCGGTCACAATGTCGCCCAGAATCTCAATACCCCTTGCACCGAATTCGGGCAGTGTCCGGATATAAAAGCAGGTGTATTCCTTGGATGTATAAGCATTCAGCTGCGCGCCGATCAAATCGGTCTCGTTGGCGATGTCCAGCGAAGAACGCTTCCGGGTACCTTTGAAGAGCATGTGTTCGATAAAATGCGAAAACCCATGGCTTTGTTCTTCTTCATAACGGGAGCCGACGCCGATAAAAGCCGCGACGGTCGCGGCCTTGGCGTAGGCACGACGGTCGGTCAGCACCCGGATCCCGTTGGAAAGTTCAAATTTCTTCATTCGATCTTTTGTCCTTTTATAAATTGTAGGGAACGGTCTTGACCGTTCCGAATTGGATTATTATTAAATGGTGACAGCCTTTACGGGTCGTCATGCCACCCCACAAGGCGGCTTGGATGCCAACCCCTACAAACGGAATGGTCAAGACCATTCCCTACATTCTATCAAACAAGGGGTTCAAATTAGATTTGAACCCCTTGTAAAGTTACGTTTCGTTCTATCTGCGCGGACCGCGGTTATTATGATGGTCATCGCGGCGCGGCGGACGCGGCGCCGAAGCCGATTCGGGCAGCGGTCTGCCCTCGATCTCGGCGATAGCGGCGACACGGGACAGATTCAGGCGGCCCTGATCGTCGATGTCGGTGACCTTGACCACGACTTCATCGCCCACGTTGACAACGTCTTCAACCTTTTCAACCCGCTGGAAGTCCAGCTTGGAGATATGCACCAGACCCTCTTTGCCCGGGGCGATCTCGACGAACGCGCCGAACTGCATCAGGCGGGTGACTTTACCCTTGTAAATCGCACCGACCTCCGGGTCGAACGCGATGGTCTTGACGATCTCGAGCGCGCGGTTGACGTTTTCAAGGTCGACGCCGAAAATCGCGACTCTGCCGTCGTCCTCAACGTCGATCTTGACGTCGCAGTCGGCGCAGATCTTCTGAATGACCTTGCCGCCGCTGCCGATAACCTCACGGATCTTGTCGGGATTGATTTTAACGGTTGCCATCTTGGGTGCATATTTCGAAAGCTGCTCACGCGGCTTGTCGATGCACTTCAGAATGACCTCGTTGATGATATGAACACGCGCTGTATAGGTCTTTTCAAGCGCCTCTTTGATGATATCGAAGGTCAGACCGTCGATCTTGAGGTCCATCTGAATCGCGGTGATGCCCTTGATGGTGCCCGCGACTTTGAAGTCCATGTCGCCGAAGAAGTCCTCGACACCCTGAATATCGACCATGGTCATCCAGCGGTCACCCTCGGTAATCAGACCGCAGGAGATGCCCGCGACCGGCGCCGCAATCGGAACGCCCGCATCCATCAGCGCCAACGTGGAACCGCAGATCGAGGCCTGCGAAGTCGAGCCGTTGGAGGAGAGGATTTCGGAGACCATACGAATCGTATAGGGGAAATCGTCCTCAGACGGGATCACCGGCAGCAGTGCGCGCTCACCGAGTGCGCCGTGGCCGATTTCGCGGCGGCCGGGACCTCTGGAAGGCCGGGTCTCACCGACTGAATAGGACGGCATGTTATAGTGGTGCATATAACGCTTGGAGTCGTCGCCGTCGATGCCGTCGAGCAGCTGCTTTTCGCCGATCGGCGCCAGTGTGGCAACCGTCAGCGCCTGCGTCTGTCCTCTGGAGAACAGGCCGGTGCCGTGGGCACGCGGCAGAATGCCGACCTCGGCATGCAGCGGGCGCATTTCGTTGAGGCCTCTGCCGTCAACGCGCTTGCCGTCGTCGAGCAGCCAGCGGCGCACGACGTATTTTTGAATCTTATAAATGCACTCGTCGATCGCGGCGGCGCTTCCTGCGACCTCGTCGAACCGCTCGTGCATCGCGTCGCGAATCGGATTCATACGCTCCTCGCGCACATTTTTGTCATCGGTGTCGAGCGCATGGCGCACGTCCTCAATGCAGGCCTCTTTGACCGCGTCGAAGAGCTCGTGAGACGGCTCGAGCGAGACGACCTCAAACTTCGGCTTGCCGACAGCGGCTTTGATCTCGTTGATAAACTCGATCATGCGCTTGTTTTCAGCATCTGCGGCACGGATGCCTTCGATCATAACTTCGTTGCTGACTTCTTTTGCGCCGGCTTCGATCATGACGACCTTGTTGGCGGAAGAGGCGACGGTAACTTCCATCTCGGAAATCGCACGCTCTTCGGCGGTCGGATTTAAAACGACCTGTCCGTTGACATAACCCGCGGAAATGCCGCTGATCGGGCCGTTCCAGGGGATGTCGGAAATGCTGATTGCAATCGAAGCGCCTACCATTGCGGTAATCTCAGGCACGCAGTCGGGGTCGACCGACATCACGGTCAGCACGACGCCGCAGTCATTGCGCATATCTTTGGGGAACAGCGGACGCAGCGGGCGGTCGATGACGCGGGAAGCCAGAATCGCAGCTTCGGACGGTCTGCCCTCGCGGCGCTGCCAGTTGCCCGGAATCTTGCCGATGGAATAGAGTTTTTCCTCGTAGTCGACCGACAGCGGGAAATAGTCCACGCCTTCACGCGGTTTGGCCGAAGCGGTTGCGCTGGCCATAACGACAGTATCGCCGTAACGGACCATGCAGGCGCCGCCCGAGAGGAATGCGTATTTTCCGATTTCAACGGAAAACGGCCTTCCGCAGAAGGTGGTTGAGAATGTTTTTACTTCACTCATGAGTAACCTCCGTATTTGATATATTACAAATCCCGGCGATTTTTAGCAATAAAGCCAAGGCGGCAAGCGCTGCCCTCGATTCACTGCTAACAATCGCAGGATATTGCCGAAAATAAGTCCCAAAAACCCGCAAAAGGGACAGGCGGAACCCGCCTGCCCCCGTGACATGCATTACTTTCTGAGTTCGAGCTTTTCGATGATCGCGCGGTACCGGCTGATGTCCTTTTTCATCAAGTAGTTCAGCAGGTTTCTGCGTTTACCGACCATTTGGAGCAACCCGCGGCGGGAATGGGCGTCCTTTTTATGAATCTTGCAGTGTTCGGTCAGATCGGCGATGCGTTTTGTAAGGATTGCGATCTGAATTTCAGGAGAGCCGGTATCGTTTTCGGTACGGGCGTTTGCGGCGATGATGCCGCCCTTGATTTCTTTGTCAAGCATGTTGTTACCACCTTTAAAATTTATCCGTTCACGCAGGATGGGCGGGTGATATTTTCTATACCCCATTCCGCGAAAAGGCACGGGAAAGTATACCACATTATTCTGCCCCTGTCAAGTGCCGATTATTTACGCCGAGGCTTAATCGTACACCACCGTGTTGATATCGGCATTTTGAAGCGCATAGACGTAATATTCCTTGGTGTCGGGGTTCTTTTTCATCACGAAAATCTTATATTTCTCTGCCGTATCGGTACTCTTTTGCTCTGTAAATTGGTCATACCAAGAACTGCTCTTGGGGTAATATCCGACCGTCAGATACATCTCGTCGCCGCTGCGCTTGATACTCTCCACCTTAGCCGTATATTCGCCGAACTCGCCCAAAATCGGCACGACGAACGAATCGATATCCGACCGATATTCAAAAATAACCGTGCCCTCTTCAGCTTCCGGATCGACTTCTCCGCCGTCAACGGTCATGCTGCGGCGCGGAATCGTCGCGTTCGGCCCGTAAAGGGTGTTGCAAACGACCTCCAGATCGGTGACCGGTATCAGAATCTGACCGTATTCGTCGGTCGAAAACCGGGTGATATCGCCGCTGAAAACCGTCGACCAAATCGAGGACTGCAAAACGATGGCGTCGCTGAGTTTGCCGGGTTCGGCAAAATTGGGCGGGTCAAGCATCACGATCGGATCGATCATCGTGGAATATTCTTCACGCAGTGCGCTGTCGTCGGTCAGCTGATAAAACAATCTCGTGCCGATGACAATTAAGGTCACAAACCCGATCACCGTCAGCAAGATAATCAGAAATCCCAACGGCGCAGCGTATCTTTTATGGCGTTTTACCACTGTTTTTTCCTGTTCGCTCATTATGAATTCACCTCTATCGAATCTGCCCGTCGCCGACGACGGTGTATTTATAGCTTGTAAGCGCCGTAAGCCCCATCGGTCCGCGGGCATGAAGTTTCTGCGTTGAAATGCCGATTTCGGCGCCAAGCCCGAAGCAACCGCCGTCGGTAAAACGAGTCGAGGCGTTGACGTAGACCGCAGCCGCGTCGACATGGTTTAAAAACACCTCTGCCGCTGCAAGATTCTCGGTAATAATGGCCTCGCTGTGACGGGTATCATGCGCGGTAATATGGACAATCGCCTCATCGATCGATCCGACGATTTTCACCGCCATTATCATATCCCCGAACTCGGTGTCGTAATCCTCCGGCCCGGCCAAAACCACGTTGTCGCCTTTTAAGATTGCATACGACTCGGCGCAGCAGCGCAGTTGCACCTGATGTCCGTCCAATGCTTTCTTGATCGCGGGAAGCGCTGTTTTCGCGATATCCCTGTGGCACAGCAAAATCTCCGCCGCATTGCATACCGAAGGTCTGGAGGTTTTGGCGTTATCGGTGATCTTCACGGCTTTTTCAAGATCGGCCGCTTTGTCGATATAAACGCTGCAGATGCCCGCGCCCGTCTCAATCACCGGCACGGAAGATTTCTGCCGCACGGCTTGAATCAGTCCGGCGCCGCCGCGCGGAATCATACAGTCGAGGTATTTATCTTGTTTTAAAAATTCGTCAGCAATCTCCCGATCCGCCGTCGGGATCAGATTGATGAAATTCGGATCGAGTCCGACGCTTTCAAGCGCGTTTCGCATGATGCTTGCCAAAATCGTGTTGCTGCGCAGGGCCTCTTTTCCGCCGCGCAGTATGCAGACGTTTCCGGATTTTAAACACAGCGCCGCTACATCCGGACAGACGTTCGGCCTGGCTTCGAAAATCACACCGATCACGCCGATCGGTACACTGACTTTCGTGATTTTCAGCCCGTTTTCCGCAACATGGCCACCCAGCACGACGCCCACCGGATCCGGCATCATCATCAGTTCGTCCATGCCCTTGCAGATTCCGTCAATACGCGCGTCGGTCAGCGTCAACCGATCAATCAGCGAAACACGCATCCCGCTTTTTTTCGCATCCTCGACGTCTTTGACATTTTCGTCGAGAATCGCCTTGCGGTTTTGATCGATTAAAGCCCGCATCGCCGCCAGTGCCCGGTTTTTCTCACCACTGCCGAGAACAGCCAGTTTTGCCGCCGCCCTTTTGGCTGTGGTACACATTTTTTCAAGAGAAAATTCCATGATAAAAGATCCTTTCGTCAGATCCGTGAAGCTATTCCCAATAAATCTCCGTATACTCTCCGTTGATATACAAATCCGCTCCCTGCCAAGAAAGCTGGGGTTTTTGATAATCGCTCACATCAACGATCTCGTAATACACGCTGACCTCTTCCGTCCCCTCAAACCGTCCCAATCCCAAGTTCCCACCGGTTTTTTTCGCGATGATGGCAATATCATAGACATTGCCGGCGTCGCGGATGGAAGTCACCTTTGCGACAATTCCCTGCTCATTATAAACATTGAATCTGTCTCTGATAATCGGCATCGGCGTCAGGAGCGGAACGACCAGAATGATCACCCCGATAACGGTAGCCATTGCACCTGCCATCAACCCCAGCGTGCGTTTGATGGTATCATCGCACAACTTAAATGCGATATACATTGTAAATATGATACAGATAACCCCGAACGGCATGATCACAGTGTGTTCGACAACCGACCAGACATAAATCCACCAAGCCGTATTCAGGGTTGCAAGCAGCAAAATTCCGCTCTCCTCAATCTTCGGGAGCTCCTTGTTCACATAATCCCTTTTGGCACAGAAACACACCAACAGACAGACCGTCATCGAAACGCCGCACCAGACATAACCGTTATAGGGGACGAATGACCATCCGAACAGCAGCGGCAACAAAAACAACACAATAATACCGCTCAAAATTATCGGTCCGTAAACGGCGATTGCATGGATAATTTTTTTCATCTCTGTTAAGCTCCCTTCAAAAGCGATACCATCAGACACTGATCGCAGACAAACACCGTTTCGGGATTCTTTATCTGCAAGGCTATCCTATAAAAGTGATGGTTTTTTAAAATCCCAAGGTCGGAGGCGAAAACAGGATTTGATGATTTCCTTGTCTCCGTTCAGCGGTTCAATCGCAGATAAATTCCGTTCCCGGGTTCTTACCCGCAAGGATATCATAAATAAGTGAGGGTTTGTTGCCGTTGATAATATTCATCGGAATTTTTCCCTGCATGGCGATAATGGCCGCAGCCAGTTTGGTAAACATCCCGCCGCTTCCGAGCGAAGTCCCGGCGCCGCCGGCGGCTTTTTCAAGATCACCGTCGATTTTATGTACGACCGGAATTAATTTTGCCTCGGGATTCTTACGCGGATCAGCGTCATACAGCCCGTCTATATCGGAAAGAAGCACCAGCCGGTCGGCATTTACCAAACGCGCAACGACTGCCGCCAGCGTGTCGTTTTCGCCGAAGCTGTTCATATGCTCAATCTCATAGGTCGAAATCGAGTCGTTCTCGTTAACAATGGGCAGTGCGCCCATCTCAAGCAGCCGCGCGAACGTATTGACGGCATTTTTCTTGCGCATCTCATCCTCGATAACATCCAGTGTCAGCAAAATCTGCGCCACCGTGTACCCGTATTCGGTAAACAGTCTTCCGTAGATGTTCATCAGTTCGCACTGGCCGACCGCTGCCGCGGCCTGCTTGGTCGGCAGGTCCGTGGGACGTTCGGCGAGTCCCAGACGACTGACGCCGACGCCGATTGCGCCGGACGTAACCAGAATCACCTTATGACCCATATTGCGGATATCCGACACCACGTCGACAATTTCACGCACTTGCCGTAAATTCAGAGAACCGCTTTTATGTGTGAGCGTTGAAGTTCCGACCTTGATGACAAATGTCATGGAGCTGCACATGAACCTGACCATCCTTTCACTATCCGATACAGACGTCCATACCGTAATTATACATTAATTTACTAAAAATGTCAAAAATAATTGTTATTTATCAAAAAACATATTTTCGACATAGCTGTCCATAAAATACGGATCCCCGGAAAGCTCGATGTATTTCGCATTCTTCCCGATTTCGGAAAGAATTTCTTTGGCGTTTTTATCTAAAATTGTTCTGACCGCACCTTCGCCGGCACTGTTTCCGACGGAGTGAATCTTTTCTTTGAGTTCTTTGGGCAGCAGACCGATGGCGCAGGCGCTGTCGCGGTCGATGTGTGCACCGAATCCGCCGGCCAGCCAGACCGCCGAAACTTCATCAAACCCGATGCCGGCGTTATGCATCAACGTATCGATCCCCGCAGCGATGGCCGATTTGGCCAATTGCACCTGCCGCAGGTCTTTATCCGTCAATCCTATGCGATGCGCCCGGTCAATCATGAATTTTCGCGCATCGTCGTCGAGCCGGTCCCGATATTTTTCATCCAGTTCGTCGGGATCAACCAACCGTCCCGTCTCATCCATCACACCGATTTCAAGCATCACAGCTGTGGCATCAATAATCCCCGAGCCGCAGATACCGATGGATTTTTGATTTCCGATGGTATCGAATTCGATGTCCTCTTTCCCGACCCTCACCGTTCCGATTGCGCCGTCGATGCCGCCCATACCGTCTTCAATCGCAGCGCCTTCAAACGCAGGGCCCGCCGCCGTCGAACAATAATAAATACCGTCCTTATTTCCGAGTGCCATTTCGCCGTTGGTGCCGATATCGACCATCAGCGTGATGTTTTCGTCGTCATACATCCCACAGGAAAGCACGTCGGCCGTGATGTCTCCGCCGATATACGCCGAAATTGCCGGGAGTGTATAGACCTGTGCCGCCGGGTTTGCTTGAATGCCGAATTCATCGGCAGGGACGGCGAAGCCGAACAGCGAAGTCGGAATAAACGGCGCGACGGCTAACTTTTCGGGCGCCATTCCGTGCAGAATATGCTGCATCGTGGGATTTCCGCAGAGGGCCACGTCAAAGATGCGTTTCGTGTCCGGGCAAAGCCTTGAAGCCATCTCATTGATTTGATCGATGATGGCTTTGCGTAATTCATCGAGATGTCCCTCGTTGCAGGCGGTGATACGCGAGATCACATCGGCGCCGTAAGTACGCTGGGCATTCAATTCACCCAGTGTACCGATTCGTCTTCCGTCTTTTAAATCCAATAAGTAAGCCGCGACCGTAGTCGTGCCGATATCGACCGCAAGCCCATAGGCAGGCAGTCCGGTTTCGGTAATGTCGACCCAAGGGGTAAATTCATATTTCTTCGTCAACCCCTCCATCGAGACCCGGGCATTGCCTTTTTGGGGCGGATCGACCCAAAAATCACCGAAAGCCCTTGCCTGACAGGCCAGTCGCCAACCGTCTGCAAGCCCTGCGCCGAGTGCTTTTTTCTCGGCATCATTGGGCGGCAGCAGGTCACCGCCGGCTTTAATCCGGCACTTTCCGCAGCGACCCAACCCGTTGCAGGGCGCGTCGATTGCAATCCCCCGGTCCCGCAAGAGTTCAATCAGTGGTTTTGTTACTTTTTTGTGTTCAATATCGGACACTTTCATTGATTCCGTGACTTGAAAGGTAATTTTTTCTGACACAGCGCTCTCCCATTTTTAATTAGATTTTTACCATTTTTAAAAACTTATATGTATATATTACACAATTATAATTGCGTTTATTTGTGCATAATGTCTAAAGAAATCGACATCCCGTTGAAACAATCACCTTTTTGTGTTAAAATGCCCTCTTGTGGTCGGTAAGTTTCGGATTGCCGAACCAATTCAATACAGTGCACAGTATTGAACAGTCAATAGGGATTTAACGTTTTCATTATATTCCCTCGGAGCGATGCAGTCAAGCAAATTGAAACCAAACGTTTGGCCGCATATTCCTGCCCCACACAGTCAACACTCCCTGTGTGGTTCGGCAAATTTCCCGCATTTCAACGTATGGCCCGAAATGCGCTCTACAAGGAGGAGCACAACAGATGCGACAAATCAACCAAACGGCGTCGGAATTCAAAAACGCCGTACGAAATGCCGCAGCGAAAAAGTTCAACGCGGTTAAGCGAACACTCAGCGCGGCAGGCGTCTTCTGCGCCGCCGGATTCATCGCCTTCGCTGCAGGGCAAACCTCAAATCAGGTTATCATCAACACAGACGGTGCACAAAAAACCGTCTATACCATGCGCACCAGCGCCGAATCCATTTTGGCGCAAAACTTTATCCCCGTCGGAGATAACGACGAAGTCCTGTGTCTGTACGACGACACGGGCAGCATAACGGAAATTGTCATCCATTCCGCCTTCGATGTCACCATCGAAGCCGACGGCACCGAAACCACCGTGGAAATGGTACGCGGTACGGTGGCCGATGCCTTTAAAAAGGCCGATATCACAGTCGGCGAATACGACACCGTCAACTATGCGCTCACCGATGAGGTCACTCCGGACATGCACATTGTTTTAACACGTGTCGAAATCGTCGTCACCGTCACCACCGAACCGGTCGCCTATGAGACCAAGTATTACGAGACTACGCTTCTCAAAGACGGGCAGACAAAAGTCGAACGTGCCGGCGTCAACGGTGAAAAGACCATCACGGTCACCGAAACCTACAGTAACGGCGTCCTGGTCGACACCAAGACCAAGGAAAAAGTCACGCTCAAACCGGTCACCGCAAAAGTGATTGTCGGCAACAGCGATGCCCCGCCGTTATCGTCAATGGTCTTTGACGATATCATCCTCGACGAAAACGGCATTCCGACCGAATATACCCAGTTAATCGTCGGTGAGGCCACGGCTTACGGTGCCAACGACGGCAACAAAACCTCAACCGGCGTCAAACCGGCCATCGGCTATATTGCAGTCAACCCGAAAGTCATCCCCTACGGCAGCCGACTCTATATCCGTTCGGTCGACGGCAAGCATATCTACGGATTTGCCATCGCAGCCGACACAGGTCCCTCGGTGTTGAAAAATATCACCGTTGCGGATCTCTTCCTGGGTTCTGAAGTCGAAATCGACTACTGGGGCCGCCGTGACATTGAGATCTATATTTTACCTTAACGATCGGCGCTCTTTATAATCTGTGCACAACCAATTAAAACGGGCGGGTGAACAAGTTCACCCGCCCGTTTTTGCTTATTTCGCAGCGCCCGCTTTCGGCGGGGGGTTTCATTAATATCCCTCGGGGATATCGGTAATAATCGGCGTCGTATTAAGAGCAGTCAAATCAATTTGTGAATAGACAATATCATACGCCTTTTTATACTGTGTGTCATTTTCGGTCGTGGTCGTGTAAAAATCGTAATCGCTCGTTCCAAGCGGATCGACCGTATAATCCGGCTTAACGCCGATCTCATTAAAAGTCGCGCTCTTGGGCGGGTTGATAATTGCCGTCGATAGCAATACCTTTGAACCGTCGGAGAGCGTAAAAGTCTGTTTGATGGTACCCTGCCCGGCGGTACGCGTCCCGACGATGCTTGCCTTGCCGTAGTCTGCCATTGCCGCCGCAAACAGTTCTGCGGGACCCGCTGTGGCGTTGTCCACCAAAACGGCAACGGGAAGATTAAATTCCAACCGGTCTGAAGTATAGACCAGTTCAACCGTGCCGTCCCGCAGGGTCTTTGACATGATGTCGCCCTCGGGCAGCAACCGGTCAAGCATCTGCGCAGCCGTTTCAATGTCACCGCCCGCGGTATGGCGCAGGTCGATGATCAAACCTGTAATCGGCTCTGAATTCATGTTGTTGATCGCCTTGATAAACTGGTTGTAAGTATTTGCGTCAAAATCGGTAATTCGCATATAACCGATGGAATAATCGAGAATATGATAGGTAACCGGTGTGGTCGAATAGGCCTGTGAGACGGGGGTCAGTGAGAACTGCTCTCCGCCGCGATAAAAATCGATCTTAACCTCATTGCCCTCAGCCGCGTGCAGCAGCACATAGGCCTCGGTATCAGTCAATTGTGTGACGTCTTTGGAATCGATCTTGATAATCGTATCTCCCACGGCAATCCCCGAGACCGATGCGCCGGACCCCTCCAACACCTCATAAACATACAGATATTTTGAACCGGTACGAACCGTTTTAACACCGATCCCGCTTTCGATTCCCAACCCCTGTGAGAGTGTCTTGGCATCAGCGGCAGACGTGTAAGTGGCCTCGCTGTCGCCGATTCCGGCCAGATAACCCTCCATCAACCCCTGCGTAAGCAGGGTTTCATCAATATCGTAGATGCTGTCATAGCGGGCAATTCGATCCAGTTCCTCAAGCTTCTCATACATGGACTGGCGCTCGTAGAGGTTGAGGATTTTTTTATTGTAAGCCATTGTCGAAAAGGCCATCGTGGCCGAAAAGGTCAATGCCGCGACCAGCAATATTGCGCATAAAAGTGTGCCGAACGAGTACTTTTTGTTCAAGTTATCACTCCCGAAATTACTAGTTATAGCTCGGAATCGTCAGGTGGTCCATCGGATCTACGCGTTCGTTGTCAAGCCAGAGTTCAAAGTGCAAATGCGCTCCGGTGGAATTTCCGGTGGAACCGGCTTTCCCGATTTCCTGTCCGGCGGTGACAACGTCGCCCTCGCTGACCTCCACTTTGCTCAGATGCGCATACAACGTCTTGCATCCGCCGCCGTGGTCGATGATGATATAGCGCCCGTAACTCTTACTGCCGAGATTGCGCACGGCGATAACGGTACCGCTTGCGGCCGCCACAACCGGATAGCCATAGCATAAATCGCCCGCCGCATTTCTGCCGGCAATATCGCTACCGGTGTGGAAATCCCCCATACTGGGTCTCGGTCCATACGGCGAAGTGATCTTGGTAAAGCCCGGAAGCGGCCATACGAAATCGCCGCCCACATAATCGCCGTCATCTGCATATTTGGCAAGAATGGCGTCGATCTCCGCCTGAGCCTCTTCCATTTCCGCCTGATACTGTTTGATGTAGGCCTCGTATGCAGCCTTATCCTCTTTCAATTTATCCAAATATTCTTCCTGTTCGTCGTATTGGGTGTTCAGTTCTTGCTTTTTCGAAGCCACGGTAACTTTCTTTTCCTGACTGGTCTGTTTGGCATCCTCCGCTTCAACGACAAGGGTCTCCAACTCCGTCTTATCGGCGATAAGCTGATTGACGATTTTTTGGTCATATTCGGAGATACGCCGTAAAATCTCAGCGCGCGTCAAAAAGTCCACAAAATTATCGGAGGACAACAGAAGTTCAAGTTCGGTCGCATGTCCCGACATATAAATCGCACGTAAACGCTGTTTAAAAATCTCCAGTGTCGATGAGATGTCGCCCTCGACTTCGGAGATGCGTGCCGTTAAGGTGTCAAGCTTGTCATTCAGTTCATCGATCTCATCGTTGAGCAGGTTGAGCTGATCATTGGTCGCGTCGATTTGATCGTCCAGCGCGTTCAGATATTTGGTGACATCCTTTTGCTCCGAGGCGAGTTTCTCTTTTTCGGCTTCCAGTTCTTCAACCTTTTTCTGCAGTTCGTCATAGGCATTGGTCAGATCGCTGACTGTTTGCGCGTCCTCTTCGTCCATTTCAGAAGAATCGGATGATCCACTTTGCACAGATGAGGTCTCTTCAGAACTCGCCGCCGCGGAGGATTCGTTGGCCGATGCGGCAGTCGACGATTCTTCGGAGGAAGCGGCCGTACCGGCAGCTGGTTCAGAAGACGTCCCGAGCGACAATGCGTCCGAAACGGCGGAAGATGCCGACAGCGACGGAATATATAAGGACAGAACCATCAAAAAGCAGAGTAAAAGTGCGGCAACCGGCTTTTTCATCTCGTCCTCCTAAACCTTCAGATATTTCTTGATCGAGACCGAACTGGACAGCATGCCGACCAAAAATCCGGCGCCCAAAAAAGACAGCAAAACCGCCGCAGCGACATTCGGCCACGGAATCGGATTGATGCTCAGATCGGACAGGTATTCCTCCAATCCCACATATCCGAAACGCACTGCAAGATAGGCGATCAAGGCGCTGAAAACGCCCAGAATCACAGCCTCTATAAAAAACGGCACCCGTACAAACGAATTGGTTGCGCCGACCATCTTCATTATGTAAATCTCTTTGCGCCGCGTAAACATGGCTAATTTGATCGTATTAATCAAAATAAAGATCGAAACCACCAGCAATACCACCACAACGGCCACGCCGAACGTGGCGATTGCGGTACTGATATTGGTCAGCGTATTGGCGATTTTACCGTTGGCCACGACGTCGGAAATACCGTAAATCTGAGACAGCTGTAAAACCATTCGGTCATAATCATTGGGATCCTTGACTTTGACTTTAAAAGAGTTCGGCAGGATATCCTCGCCATCGAGCATCGAGAACAATTCTTCTCCGCCCGCGATTTCGGTTTTTAATTCTTCCAGTCCCTCGCTGCTCGAGATAAACTGCACATCATGCAGCTCTGGGAGTGATTCAAGCGTTCTTTTAATACCGCTGCATTCCAATTCGCTGGTACCGTCTTCGACGAACAGCACGATCTCACCCATGCTGCCGACATATTCGACACCCTTTTGAATGTTAAAATACATTAAAAATGCGCCGCCCACCAGCAGCAGGCAGGCACACAGCACGCTGACCGATGCAAAAGACATCAGCCCGTTGGAAAATATGTTCTTGACGCCCTGTCTGACCAGATAACCGATACTCTTGTTCTTCATCTCTTTCTCTCCACCCTCTCGACACTTCGGAGCTTAGTTGTCTCTGTCTGTAACCTCAGGCGGGACAAACCCGTCGGCGGTCTCCGCGACAATCGGAAGTTCCTGCTGCGGTGAGGAAGAACCCTCCTCAAAATCCGGAATTTCATTTTCGCAAGCCTCCGGCAAATCGGGATTCTGACACGCCTCGGCTAATGTCAAATCCTCATCGAAGGCAATTTTCCCGTCTTCAAGCACCACCACGCGCCGGGGCATTTTGCTGATAAATTCACGCTGATGCGTAACCAGAATGACCGTGGTGCCGGCCTTGTTGATTTCGTCGAGCATCTGCAGTAGTTCAAACGACATCTCGGGGTCGACGTTACCGGTCGGCTCGTCGGCGATCAAAACGCTCGGGCTGCCGACGATGGCGCGTGCGATACCGACTTTCTGCTGTTCGCCGCCGGACAGCTCGTCCGGCCTGCAGTTGGCCTTTTTGGTCAGACCCATGACCTCGAGAATTTTCGGCACCTTGCGGCGAATGTCCCGCGCCGGGCAGTCGGTGACCCGCAGCGCAAAGGCGATGTTGTCGTAAACGGACATATTCTCGATCAGTTTAAAATCCTGAAATACCATTCCCACCTTGCGGCGCAGGTACGGAATCTGGCGTGATTTGATCTTTTCCAGTTTATATTCGTCAAATATAATCGAACCGCTTGTGAGCCGTTCCTCACAGTTGATCAGTTTTACGAGAGTGCTCTTTCCCGAGCCGTTTGCGCCGATAATATAGACGAATTCTCCGTCCTCGATTTTCAAAGACACATGATCCAGTGCCTTTTCACGTTCAATGTTGGTATCATAAATCTTACAAACGTCTTTGAATTCGATCATCGAAAAGAATTCCTTTCACCGATTAGGTGCATTTAAGTATATTTGCCCCAAGAAAAAATCTAAATCTATAATGTGAGGGTTATGTTATCAAACCCCAAATCGGAACCGGTAAATACTGTTAAAACTTCGTGGCGTAGCTGGTGTTGTTCAGGTATTTGCGCACCATCAAGGCCACTTTAAAGACGATGGCATGATCGAGTTCGCGCAGGTCTAGTCCCGTCGCGCGCTTGATCTTGTCCAACCGGTAAACCAGCGTATTGCGGTGGACAAACAGTTTTCTGGCCGTCTCGGAGACGTTCAGGTTGTTTTCAAAAAATTTGTCGATGGTAAACAAGGTCTCGGAGTCCAGCGAATCCAGTGTGTCGCGCGGGAAAATTTCTTTTAAAAACATCTCGCACATGGGCCGGGGCAGCTGATACAGCAGCCGCGCAATGCCCAGATTGTCATATCGGGCAACCGGTCTGCCGCTGTCGAAGATCTTGCCGACTTCCATAGCCACCTGTGCCTCTTTAAAAGAGCGCGCCAGATCACGGATGCCGTTGACGACGGTGCCGATGCCGATGACGGCTTGGGTGAAGAATTCGGTGGAGAGTGTATCAATGATCGCATGTGCCAGATTTTCGAGGTCGCGCGATTCGATCTCGGCGCGGGTCTCCTTGACGAGAGCGATGTCGGTCTCGTTAAGGTTGATGACAAAGTCCTTGCTCTTATCGGGGAACAGATTGGAGATAACCTCATAAGCGGCGATTTCGCTCTTTTGGGCGATGCGCACAATCATCACGACACGCGAGACGTCGCCCGACAGGTGCAGTTCCCGCGCTTTAAGGAAGATGTCGCCGGGCAGGATATTGTCGGCAATCACGTTTTTGATAAAATTGGCCTTGCCGAATTTTTCGTCATAATATTGCTTGACGTTGGCGATCGAGATTGCGAGCAGTTCGGAGTATTTCTCCGCTGCGTCATCGTCGCCATCGACAAAAACGATATGTTCCCAGCCGCTGTCGCCGTTGATGGCGCGCAGCACTTTGCCGTTTGCCTTCACACAGTTCTGGCCGTAAATCAGTTCCTCTACCGCATCCTCATAGACGTCGCCGACCTTCATCGCGTCAGAGCAGGCGATCACGGTGCCGCTGCGGTCGATGATGCCGATAGTACGTCCGATCGGAATTGAAAATTGATTAATCATGTCCTGAAAAATTTTATTGGTCATGCACACTCCCACTTTCGCTATTCGCAAGCTCGAAATTTACCAGCGAAATCATTTTACACAAATTCCACATATTTTGCAAGCGTTTTTTTGAACATTTTGCATGATTGTCGGCGTTTTGCATAAAAATGAACATCAAATTTTGGTATCATCTCCCTTATAAGGTTTGTAAACCCCGCCAAACCTCCACAAAGAATTCACCCGTTTGCATTTTAAACTTGTATTAGTTATAATTTACCATATCAATTTGTTTTTATTTTTTAGCCAAAATTAAGTCGGAGCGTAGTTATATGAAGAATTTTATTCGTCGTTTCATTGTCTCCTTACTCTCGATACTCTTCTGCATCGGCTGCTCCGGCAGCCCTGTTTCGGAACCCGGCTCGACCTCCTCCTCCATAATGAACTCTTCCCCTGTCTCTTCACAGGACTCTTCACAAATTTCATCGCCTGTTTCTTCTGCACTCTCAATCCCAAGTTCTTCTGTTACATCAGTTTCCAGTTCCGAACCTTCTATTGAAAAAAAACTGGGGTATTTCATTTTCATCGACGGTCTGTTGATTGGAACCTGTAAAAACAACTATTGGTACAATGCAACCGGTTTAACCATATACATCGACGACTTACTCAGTTATAACGCTTATTATGGTTATTCCCAATCACAATTTTTAGGCATATCCAAAAAACTCACACTTGGTTATGGAAATTCAAACGACTGCTTTTGGGAGGACGGGGAACCGTTGATCCCTTATGCGCAGAAACGTGATGCCCAAAATAAACAAATCACCTTTAATCTCCCCTTTCAACTGCCACAGAAATTAAACTACATCCGTAGCGATCGTCCGAACGATAATGTCGTTTTTGATATTTCATTTTCTTCAAATGCGCGGATTCCGCTGGTGCTTTCGGCAGATTTCAATCCACTTCCGAAAGGCGAAGTGAAACAGTTAACAGAGCCCTTTGCCGCCGCAGACAGCGCAGCTGTATATGGTGAGTTGTTGAAACTTGATATTCCCGGCGCTCCGATTAATGTTACGGATGTTTATGAATACGATGTTGATGGAGACGGTGAAACGGAACGATTCATTTTTGCTCAAACGCCGCTTAATCCCGAAGGTTATGCGCATGTCAACATACAAGAGATCAAATACGACCACTCCGGCTTCTATTATATGGTTTTGTGCAAGGATGAAACCGGGTATCAAACCGTATTCTCTTGGGGTTATCCATACCGCTTTGACAACTATCAAGACATGCTGCCAGGCGATTATGAATTTAAGGCCTTTCAGTCCATTGCAATGGTGGGAATTTTTGATTTAAACAATGACGGAATTCTTGAATTGTGTTTAAAGGAATCGGGGGTTGAAGAGGGGTCTGTATTCGTTTACGCTCTGAATGAATATAACGAATGGGACCTGGTGTTGGAAGGTTACCACCCGTGGTGGTAGTGCAAGTTTTTCAATTTCCGAAATTTATTAGAGAGAGGCAATAAAATGACAACGCCATACATTCGTTATTTTTCAATAGTATTATCCGCACTTGTTATATTTTGCTGCATGAGCGGTTCGGTTTCCACATCGGCTTCGCTTTATTCGTTTTCATCAGCCCTCGAATTAAACACCGGTTCCATTGAGGATAACAAACCGGATTATTTTATTTTCATTGACTACCTGCTGGTGGGCAGTTATAAAAACGGGCAATGGTTCAGTTCCTATGACCGAGATATTTATATTGCGGATTTATTGGAAGAAGAGGCTTATTATGGCTATAGCCAAAACGAATTGATAGGTGTTTCTGATGAACTGACATTTTGCTACTCTGAGGATTTAGGGAATAGTTTTCAACAAAATCCGCAACCATTAATTCCATATGCGACCGAGCACGATTCAGGAGGTGAATATATTACCTTTGATCTTCCTTTCACTCTCCCAAAAGATTTACGTTATTTAAAAAGTGAAACTTACAACACAAATATCTATTTTCACATTCAAAACCCCTTAGGCGAACATTATTATACTCCGCTTATCATTTCAGCGGATTTCAATCCGCTCCCCAAAACCGAAGTGAAAGAATTATCAGAATCCTTCTCCGACGAGGATAAAGCTGCGGTAACGAAAGAACTTGAACGGCTTGATATCCCGGGCGCTCCGGTGAATATCACCGAGGTCTATGAATACGATGTTGAAGGAGACGGCGAAACGGAACAGTTTATTTTTGCTCAAACGCCTCGAACCGATGACGGTTATCCCTATGTTTCGGCAGAAGAGATCGAAAACGACCAATCGGGTTATTATTACGTGGTCTTGTGCAAAGACGAAACCAGTTATAAAACAGTCGTTTCTTGGAGTTGGCTGTATCGCTTTAGCCATAATAAAGACATGACAGAACCCGGCGACTATTATTGCACCGCCATCCAGTCGATTTATATGGAAGGTATATTCGATTTGAATAATGACGGCATCTATGAATTATGCCTTTTTCAACCTGAATATGAGTTCGGCCAGGTTTTTGTTTATACACTTAATGAACACAACGAGTGGGATCGGGTGTTAGCCGGAAATTACGGTATGTAGTACCTCTCTCTTTTTATAATTCCATTTCTTCTATGAAAGTGAGAAATTACATATGAAAAAATCCTTTCTCCGTGTCTGTGCAGCGCTTCTCTCCGTTACCTTCTGCATCGGCTGCTCCGGCAGCCCTGTTTCGGAACCCGGCTCGACCTCCTCCTCCATAATGAACTCTTCCCTTGCCTCCTCACAGGTCTCTTCACAAATTTCATCCTCCGCTTCTTCTGCTCTCTCATCAGCACCCTTCTCCGAAAGTGCGATGAGTTCCATTGTCTCAGAACCGCCCATCGAAGAAGACCCGGGGTATTTTATCTTCCTTGATAACATGCTTGTCGGCAGTTATCATGACAATCAATGGCATACCATCGAAAACCGTGAACTTTCAATCGCCGATTATTTAAAACAATACGCCTATTACTGTTATAGCCAAACCGAACTGATCGGCATTTCAAAAAAGCTCACATTCATGTATGACTGTGAAGCAAACGACAGTTTCGCAAACGACGGCAAACCCCTGATTCCTTATGCGCAAGAACACAACGGATTATCAAAGATGACGTTTTATATTCCTTTTGAACTTCCTCAAGATCTGCGTTATATAAAAAGCCAAACATACAACACAAACATCATTTTCAATGTCGAATACGCTGAACACTATTTTCCGCTTGTCCTCTCAACAGATTTTAACCCTCTTCCCAAATCCCAAATAAAACAAATAACCGGGTCTTCCGAAGCGGACAAAGTAGCAGTAAAAACCGAATTGGAACATCTCGGAGTCCCCGACGCCCCCATAAATATCACCGAATGCTTTGAATTCGATTATAACAACGACGGCAGCACCGAACATTTTGTAATTGCCAATGCTCCGAGAGATGAATGGGGCTACGTATTTGAATATTCACCTTTTTATTATATGGTTTTGATAAAAGATAAAACCGGTTATAAAACGGTTACCTCTTGGAGCCGCTCAAATGACAGGGTTACCGCCGATCAATTCATGGAATTGATCGGGTTCTTTGATTTGAACAACGACGGCATTTTTGAACTATGCCTATATAAACAAGAATGGGAGTGGCATCATGTTTACGTCTATTCTCTCAACGATCAAAGCGAATGGGAATGCGTACTGACCGGAAGCGGCGGTATGTAATTTCTGACATATAAAAATCATCATCCGTTATAAAAAGCCGTGGCAATTCGTTGACTGCCGCGGCTTTTTTGAATGCATTTTTATTCAACTTTTTATCTTTCCCGTGCTTGCGTTCGCGGAAAAGATCATGTATAATATGTTATACTGCGAAATTTGTGCCAAATAGGCCAAATATGCAGTGATCGCCTAATGGCAAATGTGTTGGAAAGGTCGTTACCCCGTATGAATTTTTGGTTTCTCGCATTCAACTGGTCGGAAATGTCAAAAGGTGAACTTTCACTTTTAACGACCCTGACCGGACTGATCATCGTCTTCGCCATCCTGATTATCCTGACGCTGGTCATCTCTCTGTTCGGAAAAATCGGGGCCGCTTCCGCCGCCAAACCGGGCAAAAAGACGGATAAAGCCGCTGATTCAAATCCGAAACCGCCCGTGAAGACCGCTCCGCCGGTCAGCAAATCCGTTCAGACAACCGAAGATGACTCGCTGATCGCCGTCATTGCCGCCGCCGTACATGCGTTCGGTGAAAGTGTCGGTCAAAAACTCGCGATCAAGTCGGTTCAGCGCGTACCGCGCAAGAGCAAGGACGGCCGGTCCGCTTGGGCCAACGCGGGTGTCCGCGATAATACGAGATCTTTTTGAACGGAGTTGAATGAACTTGAGCTTTTTAATTGCCGCGTCCAATATCTGGACCGAATTTGCGGATGTCCTCAGTAAATTTTTAACCAAAACCGGTTTTGTTCAGTTTGTCACCACCGATGGCGGCTGGAAAGATCTGATCATGATCTTTGTATCCTTCTTCCTGCTTTATCTGGCAATCAAAAAACAGTTTGAACCGTTGCTGCTGGTTCCGATCGCTTTCGGTATTTTATTGGCAAACCTGCCGTTGGGCGGGATGTTCCATACCGAACTGTTCGAAGGCGGCCATATCGACTGGTCGCAGTTCGCCGCCGGAAATGCGGGACTGCTGGACCTCTTATATATAGGCGTTAAACTCGGTATTTATCCACCGTTGATCTTCATGGGCGTCGGTGCGATGACCGACTTCGGCCCGCTGATCGCAAACCCCCGCAGCTTTCTGCTCGGTGCCGCGGCACAGCTGGGTATCTTCGTCGCATTTGTCGGCGCAATCTTTTTGGGCTTTACAGGTCCCGAGGCCGCTTCCATCGGCATCATCGGCGGCGCAGACGGTCCGACGGCCATCTTCCTGACCTCAAAACTCGCACCGCATCTGCTCGGACCGATTGCAATTGCGGCTTATTCCTATATGGCATTGGTTCCGTTCATTCAGCCGCCGATCATGAGGGCACTGACCACGAAAAAAGAGCGCCTGATCAGAATGGAACAGCTCCGTCCGGTCTCCAAGAAAGAAAAAATTATCTTCCCGATCGCCATCACAACCATCGTTTCTCTGATTATCCCCGACGCGGCTGTTTTGGTCGGTATGCTGATGTTGGGCAACCTCTTCCGAGAATGCGGTGTTGTTGACCGTCTCTCCAAAACCGCACAGAATGACCTGATGAATATCGTCGTCATCTTCCTGGGCCTCACAGTCGGTGCTACCACGAAAGGCAGTGTCTTCCTGCAGTTAAGCACACTCAAGATCGTTCTCATGGGTCTTGTAGCCTTTGCATGCGGCACCACCGGTGGTGTGCTGTTGGGCAAGCTGATGAGCAAACTCTCACACGGCAAGATCAACCCGCTGATCGGTGCGGCCGGTGTCTCGGCAGTCCCGATGGCAGCCAGAGTTGTCCAGAAGGTCGGCCAGAAAGAGGATCCGAGCAACCATCTTCTGATGTACGCCATGGGTCCGAACGTGGCCGGTGTTATCGGTTCGGCGGTTGCAGCCGGTGTCCTTCTCCAAATCTTCGGCGCATAGAATCCACATGCGGTTAAAGCTGCTTGCAATATGCGCGTCAAAATCTGCTTTCACTTCGCCGCATAGCCGCGTTTCCCCACTCGGTGATCATCTGTAGGGAGCGACGACCTCGGCGCTCCGACGGGTAGAGCAAGCTGTCAAACGCGTCTTGGAATCTGCGAACCAGTGGCTTGATAGCGCACGCTTCCCACTTTTGTTCATATCTTATTATATTTATTATCGTACCAAACGGGGCGGCGAATTCGCCGCCCCTGCTTTTGCCCTTCTCGATTTATTCAAAAAACATCTCCGAAAAATTCACTTTTCCGCTTTACAAAATGACTTGTAAACGTATAAAATAGAGACACATCGGGGTGTAGCGCAGTTGGTAGCGCGCCTGCTTTGGGAGCAGGATGCCGCAGGTTCGAATCCTGTCACTCCGACCAAGAAATAGCAGAGGGCACCTAAAGTGCCCTCTGCTATTTCTTGCCCTTGGGAGGATTCGAACCTTTCGAACTCCTGTCACAAAAGCACCCTGAGGTGCTTTTTTGTTTTTGCCATGGGAGGAAATTTGAATCTTAAACAGAGTTCTTATGGTCAAGCATACGCTATCTCAGAATACATCATCCGAATTTCAGGAGTATTCCAAATCAGCTGCACAAAAAAGTCCTGCCTGCTATATCGACAGGCAGCGATTCTCTTTTCTATTTTTTTATTATTCTCTTGACGGGATGCGACGTAGTTGTTGTCGCTTCAATTGATTGTCGAATTGAATTAATAATTTTAACCGGAACTGCAAGCAAAGTGGAAAAACCAGTTGTAATCCCGTGCATTTTAATTGGCTTATTCGCTGAATCCCCCTTCTTTATAGACGCCCTCAATTGTTCCTCATTTAATTTTTCAGCCAAACAATATTCGTGTATACCGTCATAAATTATTACATTGCATTTTTCAAGTTCATAAAGAGTTCTTAACATGATTAACCTCCAACAGATAATACTTTAAATAAATATCCAATACCAACCATCAAAACGTTACTTGAACTATGCATAAGCATAGGATATAAAACGCTCTTGCTTTTTTGATAAACAATCCCCTGAATGGTTCCAAGCACAAACGAATAAAGCATTTGAAAATAATTCACCTCAAAAACGAACGGGCTTAAAGACCATTTAATATGTGCAAACGAAAATAATACCGATGCTAATATTACTTCCAAAGTAACATTACCTTTTATTGAAAAGCTTTTTCCAAATGCATATATCAATATTGTTATCGGCAATGCCCGAAAAACAACTTCTTCTACCGGTCCGCTTAATAGCAACTGGAACGCCAACGTTCCGACCACATTCCTTTTATCCAACGGAAACGCATAGACAGGGAGTTGGTTATTCACAGCCAAATAGATGTGCTGCGCAATTGAAATCACAACAAAAGCAGCTGTAAATATAGTAAAGTATTTTATTCCTTTTTTCTTATCGCCGAGTTGAAAGTAGAAGTTGAGATTTAAAATTTTTCTCAACGCGAGGATAATCAGCGCGGCAATTAAAAATTGAACCGCATGATGTATGGAAATTTCGGCGAAGCTATTAAAAGGATCGATTTGTTGATAAGGAACTAAAGCCGCAATTAAATAACCCGCTTTTCCCATCAAGACCTGTATAACAAGCAGCAATATTAAAGCGAGCATTCCGAACGCTGCTCTGTTGCATTTTGTCGTTTTAATTTATAAGCACCTCCTTAAGCCGCTTCATGTTTTTGTAGGTTTTGTTTTCTCAAGAACTCACCTTTTGGAATAATCGTCAAATATGAAGCAATTGTCGCTAATATTGTATCGATTAAAATCCGCAGAAAAACGTCGCCAATATAACCTGAAAACAATAAGGGCATAAATACAAGGAACACGGTCCAATTCAAACCAAAAATCAAGAAACCGAATCTCACGGCCCTGTGTAAAAAAGACCGCTCGTTTTTGCTGTTTCCAAGCATTATAAACGCTGACCCGATGGAAATTCCCATCAACAGTGTCCATATTAACGTGTGAAAAGGTCTGCTTTGATTTCCGGATTTGATGATCCCTGAAAGATAAGCGATATATCTGCCTGCAAGAAACATCCCCGTAAAAATCAGTACTGCTTTGATTTTTTGTTTGAAAACAAATGTTACCGGACGATCGTGCATGGCTTCTCCAATTTGCAGCTTGCTCAGAAGAATACACATCACAAAAACAGGTATCGCATCACTGAGGCCGACAACAAATTCTTTCATGATTGGATTTCCAAACAGAGATACCCCCTCAAGCATTGCAAACATCCAAAGCAGTGCTATTGCCGCCCCGTAACGCAATCCTTTCTTTACACCCACTCCGGGTATCTCATTTCTGATTTTCCAAAACACAAACGCAACGCCCGAAAAAGCGATTATAGCCCAAAGAGAAACTGTAATTTCTGTTCCCAGAATCCTCTGTACTAAGCTATAGTTCGGATTCTCCGGCATCGTACTGTATGAGCTTGTAACAATATGCAAAATGATATCCAATAACACACAAGCAAATATCGTTGCAGCAACTTTTATTATTTGACCTTTTTTCATATACCTCACTCCTGAGCATTAGTACCCTCATCATTAACCGCATTTTCAATGTCAGCCAGATTCGAAAGCAATTTCTCAAGAAAATGTCTTATCTTCGTAATATCATTTGTATCTATTTCTTTGAACATTTTTTCTCGAAATATTGCCCCTTTGGGGTCTGTTTGCTTCCAGAAATCATAGCTCTTTTCCGTCATTCTCAGTCTGGTGACTCTGGCATCTTTTTTATCTTTTTCCAGTGCCAGCAACCCCTTGCTTTCAAGTTTCACAGCCACTTGTTTGACGTTCTGGTGAGAACTCCCCATCGCATTGGCGGCTTCTTTTAAAGTCGGAGGAAAATCGAAGAGGCTGTTGATCGTCTCTGACAAAAACCACTGTTTGGTAGTCACATCAAATTCTTTGAATTCTCTTTCGAGAAGCGTATTCATCTTATTTGAAATGATCAGTAAAAGCCCAAAAATCATCGCTTTATCAGGAATATTATTGTTTGAATTCATGATTACACCCCATCTGCTAATTGGATAATGCGTTATAGGTAATGCATTTCCTTTTTAGATAATACATTACCTTTTCCTGTTTGTCAATACTTTTTAAAAATTTTTTTGAATAATATTGAATGACTGCCAAAAAGCATAAAACTCTCTCCCTGCAGAGAAACTACTCCCGAGGTGATGATTATGGCGAAAGCCGGTATGCGCAGACCCGATCCCAAGCAGCCGCACGGCACCGAGAGCAACCGCAAGCTGCATATTCCGAAGAATGACGCGCCGCCCGTTCCGGAGATACAGGGCAAAGCGAAAAGCGGCAAGGAGAAAGCAAGGCCGATCCAAAAATAAGATAAAGCACTTGTTCGTTTCGAACAGGTGCTTTTTCATACTCTTATATTTCAATCAAAATGCAGGGAAAGCCGGGGTTATCATTCATTTTCTGCCATAATTTATACATTGATTTGCCACTTCTATTCAAATATACTTAAAAACAAGGAAAAAGCGAAAGCGAGATTGTATGATGAAAAAATCGAAATACATAAATTCGTTCTGCTCGGTTTTTATTGCCGTTTTACTGCTGTCACTGTATACAGGTGTATATTCAGCAAAGGCGATTAAGAAAAAAATAATCTCTCCGACCGCTCCGGCAAACTTGACCGTATCGGAAGTCGGGGAAACATGGGCGACACTCACATGGACGGCTTCGTACGCCGCCAAAGGAATCGCCTCCTACTTGATCTATCAAAACGCTGTCTATATTGGTTCAAGCCAAACCACAAGTTTCGCCGTAACAGGCCTTTCCGCCTCCGCTTCCTATGAATTTTATGTCCGAGCCAAAGACTACAGAGGGAACCTTTCTCCCATCAGCAATACCGTCACAGTCACTATTTCAGTCCCGCCGATAATACCATCTGCGGTTTCATCCATCCCTTCTGAACCATCATCAACAGCGTCTGCGGTTTCTTCCGTGATTTCATCAGCGGTTTCATCCGTATCGTCTGTGTTTTCATCTGCGCCATCATCCGTATCGTCTGTCGTTTCATCGGTGCCTCTCACGTCTTCTTCCGAATCATCTGTGGTTTCTTCTACCTCTTCGTCCCCGACTTCTTCCGAATCCCCTGCGACCCCATCCGAACCTGCCCCCGCCGGTAAGATCGTTGCGGGTTATTATACAAGCTGGTCGGCTTACAACGGATATACCCCGCTCGATATCCCCGCATCAAAACTCACCCATATCAATTATGCCTTTGCCAAAATCGGGGACGATTTGAAAATCGCTCTCGGTGATCCGAATATCGATCTTGCCAATTTTGCAAAGCTCAATCAGCTCAAAGCGGCGAATCCCGACCTGAAAACACTGATTTCTGTCGGCGGATGGACGTTCTCCGACAAATTCTCCGATGCCGCACTGACCGAATCCAGCCGAACGGCATTTACGGACAGTGTTGTTGAATTTATCACGAAATACAATTTCGACGGCGTCGATATCGATTGGGAATATCCCGTCAGCGGAGGACTTTCGACAAACACTTACCGGCCGGAGGACAAACAAAACTTCACCCTGCTGATGAAAACATTAAGAGAGAAATTAGATACGCAGGGAGCGCTTGACGGCAAAGAATATCTCCTGTCATTCGCGGGCGGCGCGGGCAATACATACATCAAAAACACGGAGCTCAGTCTGATCGGCAGCTATGTTGATTACGCCATTATCATGACCTACGACCTTCACGGCCCGTGGGATACCTACACCGACTTCAACGCCCCTCTTTATACGCCGACCACGGCGTCCCCACAATATCAATTGAGCGTCGATTCCTGTGTCAAGGCCTGGATTGCGGCGGGCTTCCCATCTTCGAAAATCGTACTTGGCATTCCTTTCTACGGTTATATTTACAGCGGCGTCACCAATGCAAATAACGGACTTTATCAACACTATACCAGCGGAAAATCCATCGCTTACGACAGCATTTTGTCCGGATATTTGAGCGATTCCGCCTATACCAAGTATTATTATCCGGACGCGAAAGTACCGACCCTGTTCAACGCCTCCGTGTTTATCTCCTATGACGACCCTGCCTCCATTGCCGAAAAAGCAAACTATGTGAATCTCAGCAATCTCGCGGGCGTCTCGGTCTGGGAACTCTCCCAAAACAAAGACGGAACGCTGCTCAATGCGATTCATGAAAATATACAATAACCCCATTACGCAACGGATCAGCATCAAAAACAGTAAAGAAGAAGTAATTATAAATTAAATATCAGCAACACCGCCCGCTCAATTCGAGCGGGCGGTGTTCATCTAATTGCTTTGTTTATTATAAATGCCTCAAACCCCGCCCTATCGCCGTTTTATAGATCAATACCCGGTTGACATTTCATAGGGAATTATGTAAAATATTGAAAGATAAAAAACAACAGTGAAAGGATTGATATCTTTGCTTGACAAGGCTCCGGAAACCTTGAATGGTTATGATGATGAAGCTTTCCTCAACACGCATGAGGGGATTCGACGCAACCGTATGGACATGAAGTATCTGGTTATTACGAATGAGCAAAATACCGTTATTCCTCCCTTTTGTGTCTGCTGTATGAAACCAACCCGAACGACTGAAAAATTCATTGCGACGGCTTCCGAGACCACCCACTCGTTTGCAGGCAGAACCAGAACCACCCGAACCTCCACAGCTTATTTACCGATCTGCCCTGAATGTCTGAAGCATCGCAAGCAGATCAACTGGGCCAATCGGGGAATAATCGCTGCCTCCTCCGTGCTTGCGGCAACCAGCACTATACTGTGGGCCTCTTTGTTTGAGCCGACCGGTGCTTTTTGGATTCTACCCTTCCTAACCGCGATAGTGATTTATGTTACACTCGGTGTGATCGTCAAGTTTCCGCCACTTGAAAAGGAGCATTCCGCTCGGCAATATGCGGGATGGCTGGGCGGTACAACTATGGACGGTAGCGATGTTGAATTTTATTTTACAAATTGGCAGTATGCCAAATTATTTGAAAAAGCCAATGAATTTAAAAAGCTTTTACCCGGTAAGCGCGCTCTGACCTTTGTTGAAAAACCATATAAAAATCGCGCAAAGAGCCGTCTGTTTTTACTTTCTGTCGATCATCCCAAAGCTGTCGGAGTATTGATCCTGATTATCACGGGTGTAATGCTGTTGATCTATGGAAAAAACCTTGCGATCCTCGGTTCCTCGCTGTAAACCTGCCAATAGATTATTAATCGCTTCCGGACGGAGCGATTTATTTTTTCGATTCACATGATATTCATGGGGTAATCCGGTGTTGTCATGTCCATTTTAACCCATGAGCCCTTATTTTATGAATATTTGTTGATATCGGTTGTTTGTGGTATAATGAAAAGAACAAGGAGGGATATTATGGAGTATGTCAAAGTCGCACAGACCGGCGAAGTAAAACCCGGAGAGAAAAAGAAAGTCACCGCAGACGGCAAAGTGTTGCTGCTCACCAACATCGGGGGTACATACTATGCCATCGACAACAAATGCCCGCACATGGGCGGTTCCCTCTACGACGGGATTCTGGAGGGCGACACCATCACCTGTCCCTGGCACGGCACCGTGTTCGATGTGAAAACCGGTAAAACGATCAAAGGCGGCAAGATCGCATTCATGAATCTCAAAGTCAAAGACGACCGCGCATATCCGGTCAAGGCCGAAGGTGAGGACATCCTCGTCGGCATCGAATAAAATAATACGCGAAGGACAAATAAGAAAGGGGAAATTGAAATGAAAAAGAATGTTGGTACCGTGGATAAGTGGATCCGCATCATTTTGGGACTTGCCGTGTTGAGTTTAATTTTCCTGATTGAAGGCAATCTGAAATGGCTGGGATTGATCGGTCTGATTCCGTTGATCACGGGACTCATCGGTTACTGCCCGCTTTATGCGCTGTTCAAAATCAGCACTGATAAAACCAAATAAAAATAGAGAACCCATTAAAATCGCTTCTGTCACAGAGGCGGTTTTGTTTTACAATACCCTTGAAAATGCAAATAATGACATGATTTGCATTTTATGATATAATGTGGCATATTCCAACGGCGGGAGAGGCGTTTTTAATGCTCATAACGAATTTTATCAGTATTTATCTGTTATCCGTGACCATTGTCGTTATTTTTTATGCAGTCCAAATCAGAACGCTGAGCGGGGCAAATTATGCCAAAACAGCGATGCTGTTGTGCCTTGCGGTGTGTTTTTACATTCTCGGCTATACCCTGGAACTCAATTCGACCGGTCCCGCACAGATTTTGTTCTGGAATCTGATCGAATACATCGGAATCCCGTTCGTCTCCGCATTATGGCTGACAATGGCATTGATTTATACAGGGCATCTCACGCGTTACAAAAAACTCGTTTTCGCGGCTATTTACATCATCCCGTTCATTACGCTGATTCTCCGATATACAAACGAATATCACCACCTCTATTTCTCATCCTTGAATTTCGTCAAAGAATTGGGTACATTGATTCTCGTCAAACAAGCGGGACCATGGATGTATGTGCAGGCGGCTCATTCCGCCGCTATGGTCTTTGCGGCTTTGGGGCTTTTCATATACGACGCCGCAAAAAAGAAGGAACGGCAAAACGGCAAGATCTACTATTTGATCAGCGCAACGGTATTTGCGATCATGGGTCTGGTCCTCGCGCAATTCAAATTACTGCCTTTCCGAATCGATTATATGGCGCTGTTTCTGCCGACGACCTGCATCATGGTGATTTTAGCGATCACCCGCTATGACCTGCTTGAAATCAAATCCCTCGCAAGAAGCAAAGTTTTCGAAGCCGGCAACGACGCCATTTTACTGCTCAACAGCCAAAACAGAATCCTTGACTATAATGACAGCGCAAATCGGCTCTTTCAGAGAATCGGCATCAACCCGGAAGATAAATGCCTCTCTGCGGCTTTCGCTGAGCGCCCCGAACTTTTAAAGAGCATGGAAAGCCCGATAACTTCGGTCATAAAACTTCCGATCGGCGATAAAAACTGTTATTACGAAATCACCACCGAAAGCACGGACGATAAAAATGCCCTGCGCGGATGGATCAAAACCATCCGCGACGTCACAGAAATCTACCTGCTCAACGAAGAACTGCACCGGCTGGCGATGACGGATGAACTGAGTGTCCTCAGCAATCGCAGAGCATTTATTAAACTCGGCAAAGAATGGGTTTTAAAGTCCGAAGAAAACAGCGGCATTTTATATCTTCTGATGCTGGATCTGGATCATTTCAAGGATGTAAACGACCAATACGGTCATCTTTCTGGGGATCTGGCGATTCGGGAATTTGCCCAATTATTGAAAAATCACTTCAATTCAAACAGTCTCGTCGCGCGTCTCGGAGGCGAGGAATTTGCCGTTTTGCTCGAAAGTCAGACCGATGATGAGGTCGTTGCATTGGTCCGTTCTTTTCTGTCCAGAGCGGAACGCCATATTTATAATTATTCCGGCGTTCGGTTCAATGTGACGGTCAGCATAGGAGTGACAAAAAAGCAGCCCGGGCAGATGCTGGAAAGCATGATGCAAAAAGCGGACAGAGCGCTTTATCAGTCCAAAGAACACGGCCGAAACCGTTTCACCGTGCTGTGATCTGTGATAAAACAAAATATTTCTTATAAAGAAGGTGGGAAATTTCCACCTTCTTTATTGCATTTTTCGACCACTTTCCCTTTTTATGATTGACAGAATTCGGATTTTCGTGTAAAATGTTGTCATTCATACGTTTAAAAATACCGAAGGGGACGATTCAATGACCGTATTTCAAAACCCGTTTTATCTTCTGGGTGCGGCCGCACAGGACGACCGCTGGAAAATCTCCGCTCTGGCCGATGAAAAATCGATTTCTGCCGGAATTGATGCGGATGCTGTTACAGCGGCACGCGACGTTTTGACCAACCCGCAAAAACGCCTCTCAGCCGAACTCCGCTGGTTTCCGGGGCTGGGAAAAGAGGAACTCGCAAAACTCCTCTTCTTCTTCTCCGAATTAAAAGACGGTCATCAATCCGCCGTTCCGGGGCTTGTGAATCCGGGCATTCTCACCGCATTAAATCTCCGCCTTGGTGCGTTCCCGCTCTGGCATTTTGAAACCGATTCAGAATTAAATCAAATCATTCTCGATATCAACCGACTTTTTGAGTCGGCAACCGTCGAAGCAGTTAAAATCGAAATCAATCGCGATCGGATCACCGCCGGAATTTCCCCGGTCAATGATGATTCCGAACTCAAAACGGCCCTTCGCAATTACCGAGATGAGATTCGGCAGACCCTTCACGATAAAATCTCCGCACTTCCGCAAAATCGATATTTCAGCTTAATTGCCGGACTCTCCGCCGTCAATCAATCAGGCGGCGTTCTCGACGATATCCTGACGGGATACGAACTGTACATCATGCCGGAGGTCAAAGAGCAAAAACAACGCATTTGGACTTTAATTTCCGCACTTAAAAATGAGAGCATCCCATCCGAAGGCACGGTAAACGAACTCTCATCGGCATTAAATCGCTGGAATCTGCTGGTCCGACCGCTGCAAGCAGCGGCTGAGAAACACGGGCAGCGGCATCCCGACAGCGAGGAAGTCACAAACGCCGTTCGCGAACTCACTGCCGAACTGAACAGCCGTGGCGGTATACCGGAAGTTCTTCTGCCCTTCACAGCGGTCAAAAATGCCGTTCCCGAACCGCAGAATGCCGTACAGCCCGGAGTAACCGACAGTCAGAACGTTCCCTTAATACAGCCCGAAACAGATACCCAAACCCAGCAGGAGTCTCTATACCGAAACCGCATCGACAGAAAATACTCTGTCTACCTCAACGCAGACAAGGTGGTCATCCCGCCGTTTTGCACCTGCTGTATGAAACCGACCTCATTGGTCGAGAGCGTCAGCGCTTCCTCCTCGCAAAAAGAAGGCGGAAAAGCCGCAACCCGAACCGTTTCAATCAATATGCCAGTCTGTCCCGAGTGCCTTGCGCACCGTAAAAAAGCCAAATGGGCGAATTGGATTCTTTTCGCGCTCTCATCCTTGATCGGTTTGGCGAGTGTTCTATGGTTTGCAACACTGTTCTCCACCGCCGAAATTGCCTTCTGGCTCCTCCCGATTCTGGTCGCGGCAGCGGCTTATGTCCTGCTCGGACTGCTGTTACGTCTTCCGAAACTCGGCGGCGAACACTCGGCTATGCAAAACAGCGCATGGATCGGCGGTATCCATCTTCAGGATAATTATATCCTGTATACTTTCACCAACTGGCGTTATGCGAATTTATTCGCAAAATCCAATGCCCCACAGCACGCCGATTCAAACGGTGAAGCACCTCATGTCATCGAGGAGCCGTACCGCAACCGCGCCAAACACCGCGCCTTTTTCCAGGCGGCCGAATACGCTGTCGGCATCGGCGCGCTTTCGTTGGTTTTTACCGCCGCTTTGCTGTTGATTTTCGGCAGTAAGCTGACCGCGCTTTCAACCGCTGTGTTCGTTGCGCCTACAGCCGCCCCTGCCTCTTCGGTTGCATCCTCTGTACCGAGTTCCTCTTTGCCCGCAAGTTCAATCATCTCTTCCGTTCCGGTCTCTTCCGCCGTATCCTCTTCAAAGACAAGTTCTGTACGTTCCAGCACATCGACCTCATCAAAAACGTCTTCCGTATCTAAAAGCTCTGAGACAACCTCATCCAAACCGGCTTCGTCAGCACCGGTCAGCTCTGTGGTTACCTCGTCAAAGGTGTCCTCCGTGCGTTCTTCTGTAACTTCATCTGTACGCCCGAGTTCCGTTGCAGCCTCTTCGAAGACCTCTTCCGTCGATTACGATGCCTTAAATGAAGAGCGCCGTCAGGAAATTTTACTTGAGCTGGATGAACTCAGACCTCAGCTCAATGCGATTGTCAATCAGCTTAATGTATATGAATCTCAATTGGATACCCTTTGGGCAAAATATGAACAGACCCATGACCGCAGTGATTATGATGAATATCAAGCGCTCTACGATGAATACCTTATGTACTACGAGCAGGTCTATCTTCCGTTAGCAAATGAATATGAGGCCTTGCTCGATGAATATGAAAGTTTAAATCCCAAAGGTTGAACGTAATCACACTCTTTGTTCATTCACTATATCCACCATTAATTCTGCTTCCTTCAAGTTTGTCACCTCATCGCTGACCCAACCCTCTGCAGCGCAGATTTGAAAGATATTACTTGTCTGCGCGAATCTATTATGCCCAGTTCTTTAATATTTCCCTGTATTCCCGAAGAAGCCGGTTGACTTCTTCGGGTTTTTCTATTAGAATAAACCCAACCTAAGCCAGTCAAAACAATTTGGTCGGCGCCTGCCGGTTAAGGAGTTCCTATGACAGAAAGAGAGAATTATCTGCGCACGGTTGAATTCGGCTATCCCGAATACATCCCGGTTACCATCTGCATGAACCTCGCCTCATTGATTGCGTATCAAGGCGAAATGGAGGCGGTCATGGCGCGTTTCCCGGAATTTTTCCCGAATTTTCAGCCCGGAAAAATCGATTATGCCGAATACGGCGACGGCTGCTGCGACATCACCGAACCCGATGCTTGGGGTTATCAATGGCACTATAAAATGTACGGCATCGAGGGCTGCGTCATCAACCCGCCGCTCGACGACTGGCACAAGTTCAATCATTGGAAAGCGCCCGATTCCGACGTCTGGAAAGACCGCGGCGGCCAACGCGATTGGGCGGCGGAATTTCAAAAAATCGCCGCAGCGAAACAAAGCGAAAAACTCACCCGCGGCGGGCTTGTTCACGGCTTTCTGTTCCTGCGCCTGCAGTATTTGATGGGGTTTGAAAACCTGATGGTCAATATGGCCGAGGAAGACCCGAATCTGTTCAAACTGATCGACATCATCGACCGCGAAAACCTGAAAATCGTTCAAAATTATTGTAAAGCAGGCGTCGATGTCATGGAATTGCCTGAAGACCTCGGCGCGGAGTCCTCGATGATCATCAGCAAAGAGATGTTCCGTCAATACATTGCCCCGTCTTATCGGAAATTGACCGCGCCCTGCCGCCAAAACAAGGTCAAAGTCGCCATTCACAGCGACGGTTATATTCTGCCGATTTTAGACGATCTGATCGAGATCGGCATGGACATCATCAACCCGCAGGACCTGTGCAACGGCATCGGCAATCTGGCGAAAGCGCTCAAGGGCAAGGTCTGCATCCGACTCGACCTCGACCGCGTCAAGATCACCTCGCACGGCACACGCGCCGAGATTTTCGAATTGATCGAAGAAGAGGTCAAAGTCCTCGGCTCCGAAAAAGGCGGTCTGGAATTCATCTACGGCGTCTACCCGCCGACCGGCCCCGATCAAGTCGCCTACATCTGCGAGGCCTTTCAAAAATATCGGCAGATTAAATAATACTGAGGCAACATTAATTTCAAAGGCGGTGACAGCGTGCGTATTGATATATTTGTGCCTTTCCGAGGGGCCGCACAGATGGTTTCGGTTTGGGCGTTTGACGAAGAAAATATTGATTTCGGAGAAGATTCCTTTCAGGCGGCAAGATGCACCTGTTCTTACGCTGCCGTCGAGTTAAAAAAATATCTAACCCAAACCCTTGAAAATTCCGACATCCGCTTCACCGAGTCAAAGACCGATGAGATTTTCACCATCGAACTGCAAATCGGCGACAATGCCTCTCGAAGCGACGAATTTTTATTAAAGCCCCAGCCGAACGGACTGTTGATCCGAGGCAAAGGCCGAACGGGTCTTCTTTATGGTGTTTATGAACTGCTGCGGCTGCAGGGCTGGCGGTGGTATGCACCCGGCGATGAGGGGGAAATTCAACCCGAAAAACGAAAAGATTTAATTATGCCCCGGCAGGAGACCGAATTTACACCTTCCTATGATAATGGCAGGGGTTTTGATTTCGGGCAGTGGTACAGCAAAGATTCGATCAAGTTTTGGGTCTGGATGTCAAAAAACCGTATGAACGTCGCGGGATACAGGGTCTACACAGCCCCACTCTGCGACAAACTCGGCATGCAGTTTAAAATCGGCGGGCACATTTTCGAAAAATGCCTGGACCCCGATAAAATGACGCCAAGCGGCAAAACTCTATGGGAAGAACACAAAGATTGGTTCGGGCAGGCCGCCGACGGAACGCGAAAAAAAGAACTGGCGCAAAAAATTCAATTCTGCACCTCCAACGAGGATTTGACAAGTTATCTGGCGGACGAGGTTTTACGGTATCTCAATACCAAATGGAAGCACGCCGACCGGGTGGATATCTGGGGCTTTGACACTTGGGGTTATACCTGCAACTGCGACAAATGCAATGCATTAGGCAACGACACCGATAAAAACCTGCATTTTTTATCCGACATACGCACACAGATCGACCGGGCCCGAGCGGACGGGCGGCTGGATCACGACGTCAAAATGGTGTTTTGCGGGTATGAGGGCACCTGCACCATCACGGGCCCGCAAAATCCGATTCCGCAAAACCTGTTGGACGCGGGAGACCTGATGGTCTATTACCCCATCCGCAGATGCTACGCGCACGATTTTTCCGACGAGACCTGTGAAATCAACGCGTTCTATAAAAAATCGCTGAAGAGTTGGCTTGATAAAAAACCCGCCGTGCCGGTCGTCATCGGCGAATATTATAATGTCTCCAAGTTTGAGGATCTGCCGCTCATTTTCAGCCAAAGAATCGCGGCGGATATTCCTTATTATCATCAAATGGGCGTCCGAAGCGCCACTTATATGCACGTGCCCATGAACAATCAGGGCATGCGCACGCTCACGCAGCTGCTGTATGCCCAAATGTGTTGGGATGTCCACACCGACGTAAATAAACTGCTGAATGAATATTTTGAAAATTGGTACGGTCCTTATGCCGAAGAAATGCGCGAGGCCTACCGCCTGACCGAAGAGGCGTGGCTCTACTGCGCGGATTGGCGGGCATGGGGACCCCGCAGCGTGTTGTCGCAGCTGTTGGAATGGGACGGTACGAAACCCGAAAACCCGCTGACTTTCGACAACCACTTTCAAACCGCGGACGGCGCCTTAAAAAGCGGCAGGCAATCGGTGCGGCAGCTGCAAAAAGCATTAGATATTGTCAATGAAGTCCGGCAAAAAGATTTAAAAGAAGCCGCTTTAAAAGGAGAAATCAAAATCGGCGCGGGGGTAAACCCGGATGACGCCAAAAAATTCATCGCCTTTAACCGTTATACCAAGCGCATCGGAGAAGATCGGCGGCTGTTGATTTACGCATCACAGACCATGCAGCTGATGGCCGAGACGGTCGCCTATCACAACGCCTTATATCTTCAAAACGAACAAGAAGCGGCGCAAATCTGGCAAACCGTTGAATCACTCGAAAACCGTCTGGATTCCTACGGCGTCACGGTTGAATACGATTTCCCGGCTCCCGGCGTCTGCAGCAAAGACGCGCTCACCAAGACACAGCTACGCGATGTCGTCATGCGCTGCAGAAAATACCGACTCGAGACACAAAATTAAAAATTCACCGGCATGAGACCGCTTATCTGCTTTTTACGGAGACCGACATGAAACAAATCAACCCCGAATTGTTGGAAAATTTAAAATGTGCCAGACCCGCCATCTGGCAAAACCCCGAACTGAAACCTTTTCAAGAGGTGGAAGCCGACCTTGCCCTGCGCCGTGAGGATATCGCCGACGCCGAAGCAAGATTAATCCGTTTTGCTCCATTGATTCAACGGCTTTTCCCCGAGACGTCGGAAAGCAAGGGCATCATCGAATCCCCGCTACGGGAACTGCCGAACATGAAAGCGGCACGGAGAAGCGGTACGGTGTTCAAATCACCGGCAGATTGTTTTTAAAATGCGATCACGCCCTGCCGGTTGCCGGTTCGGTCAAGGCCCGGGGCGGCATTTATGAGGTCCTGAAATTAACCGAGCAGTTGGCCCTGCAAAACGGCTTTGACGGAAAGGACTATGCTTCACTCGCCGATGAAAATTGGAGAAACCTGTTTTCCGGTTATTCCGTTCTGGTGGGTTCCACCGGCAATCTGGGGCTTTCGATCGGGACGATGTCGTCGGCGCTGGGATTTCACGCGGTGGTGCATATGTCCGCCGACGCCAAGGTGTGGAAAAAAGACCTGCTGCGCAGCCGCGGCGTCGAGGTGATCGAACATCCGGCGGCCTATTCGGTGGCGGTCTGCAATGCCCGTGACGAGGCCAAAAAAGACGCCTGCAGTTATTTTGTGGACGACGAACATTCCGCCGACCTCTTTTTGGGTTATGCGGTGGCGGCAAACCGGCTGAAAGGTCAGCTGAACGCGCTTGATCTTATTCCCGATCCGAAATCACCGCTCACCGCCTATATCCCCTGCGGGGTAGGCGGCGCACCCGGCGGCGTGACGTTCGGGTTGAAAACCGTATACGAAGACGCCGCCAAGAGTTGGTTCGCCCAGTCGGCGCAGTCCCCTTGCATGCTGCTGGGAATGGCCTCGGGGCTGCACGACCGCACGAGCGTAGAGGATATCGGCTTGTCGGGCAAAACCGATGCCGACGGGTTGGCGGTGGGACGGCCCTCCGGATTGGTCGGGACTATGATGCGAAATCTGGTCAGCGGAATTTATACCATCGCCGATGAAGAGATGTATCCGCTGCTGGCTTTACTGAAAGAGACCGAAAATATTTATATCGAACCCTCTGCCGCCACCGGCCTGCTGGGTCCCGTGATCGCGGCCAAAGTCGGAGAAAAAGCCGGTATTCACATCTGTTGGGCCACCGGCGGCTCGATGGTCCCCGAAGAAACAGCCGAACGCCACATCGAAAAAGGAAAACGCCTATTGGAGGGAAAAGCATGAAAGTTTCAGACCCGTCCGTTCGCCCGGAAAACCAGCTTTGGCGGTTGACCGGACAGACCGCAAAAGAGATGCTGGAAGCCCATAACCGCAAGCGGGAATCCCTGACCGACGCGGCGGAGTGGGAAGCGCTCTCTGCCGAGATGAAACAGGCCTTTCTGAAGGCGTTTCCCCCGTTGCTGCGGGAAAAATGCCCGCTGAACGCAAGGGTGGTGTCCCGCCACGAGTTCGAGCATTTCCGAATTGAAAATGTGCTTTTTGAATCCATCCCCGGGTGGGAGGTCAACGCCACCCTCTATCTGCCCAAAGAACCGGGGGTCTATCCCGCAGTGGTCTGCCCCACCGGTTCCAGTTCCAAGGTGCGCACGGTCTATCAGAAGCCCTGTCAGATTTTTGCCCGAAACGGCTATATCGCCCTTTCCATCGATCCGCCGGGATTCATCGGTGAGCGCAGGTTGATGAACGATTGTTTTGTCACCGGTCAAAGCGGATTTTTAACGGGCATCTGGAGTCAGGCCAATTATATCACGGACACCCTGCGATGTCTGGATTATCTCGACACCCGTCCCGACGTGGAACGCTCGAAAGGATACGCCGTGTCCGGTTTGTCGCTTGGCGGGCATATCACGGCCCATTGCGGCTGGATGGACGACCGAATCACCTGCATCGCACCGGTCTGCTCGGTAAAATCCCGCCTGCAGGTCATCATGACCGAACGGTATACCGCACAACCCACCTCGTGGTATACCGGATTTTTAAAACACGGCATCGACACCTCCGATCTGCTGTGCATGGCGGCGCCCAAACCCTGCCTGATCCACAGCGGCACCGGCGACGAGGTCTCCGACACCGCGTCGGCCCGTAAGGTTTATGCCGATGTGCAACGGATTTACAAGTTATACGCCGCACAGGACCGCGCGGAGCTGTTTGTTGACAACTGCCCCCACGAATATTCGGCTAATATGGCCAACCGCACGGTGGAGTGGATGAACGGCCTCATCGCGGTGAATCCCAAACCTCTCACCCCGCTGCAGGAATCGGATCTTCAGTTTTTGGAGCCGGAATATCTGCAGTGCCATCCGTCAAATAAATTGAATTATTACACCTTAAACAAACAGGAAGCCGAACGGCTGGCCGCTCAAAGGCAGCCGAAATCCGCCGAGGCCTATACCGCAGAAATCAAGCAACTTCTTTCACTTCCCGCAGAATGCAAACCTGAATCGGTGCGTGCCGATCTGATTGATCAGCCGGTCTGGGTACACTCCCTCTTTGGGGTGGAAATGCTGCTGTCCGACGACGTGCATATACCCGGGCTGCTGCTCAAACGCACCGCCTGCGAAAAAGCGCCCGCCCTGCTGTTCTTTGACGAAAACGGCAAATGGGAGTGGCTTTACAAAAACGGGCCGCTGGCCCGTGCGGCAAGGTTTTTGGAGCGCACAACCGATGACAAAGAACCCATGGTGCTGAGCATGGATCTCTCGGGTTGGGGCGAATTGACCCCGCAGCCCGGTGCCTACGATCTGGCCTCTTGGGCGGACACCGCCAATCAGCTGGCCTACATCGGCATGGGTATCGAACACACGGTGATCGGCCAGCGGGTCAAAGAAGCGCTTTCAGCCCTCTTTTGGCTCGAAAACCGCCCCGATGTTGACCGAAACCGCATTTATATGGGCGGGCGCGGCCAGGGCGCGTTGGTGGCGCTGCTGACGGCAGCCGTCAGCGGCCATATCAAAAAGCTGCTCTGCGTGGAAATGCTCTCCCACTACGGCGCATTGCTTGAGGACTATCCCAACCTGTGGAAATCGGATGTGATGATTCCCGAAGTACTCAAACATTTCGATCTGCCGGAGTTGGCGGCGGTTTTCGGCGGTCAGCTGCTGTTGCTCAATCCGCTGGACGGCACCAAAGCGCCGCTCTGTCGGGACAAAGCCGATTGGCTGTATCGCGACGCGCAAAAAAGAGGCGCCGAAATCCATGCCGGCTTGAACCCGCAGGAGATTCAAAAAATCTTTACGGATTTCATCTATTCGTAAACACAATAAAAAGAGGTGCAATATGAACAAACTGGTATTCTTTGACGACTTTATGGTATGGGGAACCTCCGGAATGCGGCGGCGGGCTTTTGCGCCCAAGCAGCTGCCGGAGCTGTCCTTTCAACGACCCGGCGGCACAGGCGGTCGGTTGTTTTACTGCCCCGATACCGGCAATTACCGGATGCTTTACGACCTGCTGCCCGACATCACAAACGACTGGGGACGGATGCCGGTCTATGAGGAATCGACGGATTTGGTTCACTGGATAAAACCCGACGACGCATCCCAACCCGATCGCCTGCCTTCCGTCTGCATGATGATCGACGGGCATGATCCCGATCCGTCACGCCGTTATAAGTGTATTTATTTTAATTACAAAGACCCCAAAAACGCCCCGGGCAACATCGCATTCAGCCCGGACGGCGTCCATTGGGCCAAAGACGAATCCCACCCGTTCTGCCAACACGCCAGCGACACGTTCAACAACTTGTTTTACAACGAATCGCTGGGGGAATATCAGCTGATTATGCGCCCGAACCACATGGACCGCCGAATCACCTGCATCCGTTCCAAAGACCTGAAAGAATGGTCGCAGCCGGAAATCATGCTGACTCCCGATCCTTTTGACGAGCCGTTTTCCGAATATTACGGGATGCTGGTTCTGCCGTTGGAGGGTTATTTTCTGGGGATGCTTTGGGTATTTTACACCGACCCGGATGATTTTATCGGCAACAAAATGGCCGGTAAAGTCGACAGTTATCTCACCTACAGTTATGACGGCCTGCATTGGAACAAAGCAAGCCGCCTTCCGGTGACCGAACGTCCGATGCCGCCCGAATTCGGCAGCACCTGCCTGTATATGCATCTTCCGCAGCCGGGGCGGACGGAAAACGAATGGCTGATTTCCGCCTTAGGCGGCCGCATCGACCACGCAGCCGGGTTTACCCCGGCTTATCCGGATTCAAAAATACCGGAATATGCCCAACAGCACGGCCGAAGCGCCACCAATCTGTATTCCATCCGAAAAGAGGGGTTTGCGGGATTAGAGTCGGTGGGCTATCAGGCG